>NZ_CP049861.1:1800000-2100000 GCF_011299615.1 Erysipelothrix sp. HDW6C
AACGTAATGGTTTGATTTGTGTGACATGTTGGTTTCGCTTTGCATCTTTGTTTTTCTTTTGAAGTTCATATCGATAACGACCATAATCCAAAATCTTCGCAACCGGAGGGTTACCATTTGGTGCTACAACCATTAAATCGAGATTGCTCTCATAAGCTTTCTCAAGCGCTTCGCGTCTCATCATGATACCATATTGCTCCCCATTCGGTCCGATTACTAACAACTCTTTGAAACGAATTGCATCGTTAATCATATCGTCTGGTCCAGGTTTACGATTATCTTGACCCATTCTTCTACTAATAAAACTCACCTCCTAGTGATTAAAACAATAAAAAAGTGTGCACATATTAAGAACACACTCAAAGGTTTATAGAAATAACCTAAGCTTTTACCTATGACATGGTGCCATCAGGTGAGAAGAGTGCTTCTACTTTCTTATTGCTTGGCTATTATAGCATACATCATCACAGGCGTCAAACGTTTTTTCAGGGATGCTATCGGGAGAAACACCCCTCAAAACTGAATGAATCAATAACGCTTCTACTTACTTAAAACACTGGACTACATAATCGTTAAAACGTTTCGCTTCTTCCCATTGTGGGAAGTGAGCAGAATGTTCGAAAATCGTTAATGACTTCTCACTTGTAAGGTTGGTGAACCATGATTTCGCGATTTGCGTAGATACATGTTCATCATGGGCACCCGCTACCAAATGGACCGGTACATCCAGCTGCACTACATCTGAAAAATCTACAGTCATCAGTTCTTGCCAAAGTTTAATGATTGACTGCTTTGACCCTTTTTGACGATTCACAAGATCACGAATAGAATAGATTTTTGAAAAGAGAAACGGTTTTACAAGGTAGTTTTGATTGGTTCGACCGTAAAGTGACCCACCTCTCTTAACAACGTCGCGGGTGATGGTTAAGACTTGTTTTAGCCAATCCGATTGGGTGAAGTCAATTTGAGCTTTGTGAGCGACTTCATCGTCAGTCATACTCCGATCACTGATGAAACGTACCTGGTTTATCAGTGTTTCCTGCATATTTACAACTTGTCCACACCCAATATACGCCTGAATGTAATCTGGGAATTGTTGAAGACACTTTATTCCTATAACACTGCCCCACGAATGACCAATTACATACAGTTTATCACGACCATACTTGTCCAGAATGTATTCAATTAATACTTTTGCATCATCGACATAGTCTTGAATGGTCGGTACTTCATCTTCCGCAAATTTGTAATAGGATAACCCTGCACCACGTTGTTCCCATACAATCAAGGTAAACGACTTCGCAAGCTGTTGATTAAATCGCTCAATTAAAGGTGCACACGAATCCCCAGGGCCTCCATGTATATAAAAAATAATCGGATGCTCTTTGTTTGTAGCGTATGTAACAAGTGTTTGATTATGTTGACCTCTAACTTTGATTGTATCTATCATATCTCTATTGTCCTACCTTTCAAACAAAAAATGTGCTTATATATTGTAAAATTGAACATCGATTCTATAGGAGGATCAAAGACTCTATTGATTGAGTTTAATGGGTACATACCGTTGCATTTGACGGTATCCCAACCCCTTTTCAATATCCTGCTGGTATGTATTATCTTCATCCAGGTATGGCATATTGAACATGAAACTGCGTTCTTCATCTCTCATAAAATTTGTACTTTCCAACCATCGTAGAATTTTATCCTGTACCTTGATGATACTTTCATCATCTTCATCGATACTCACGGCCATTGCATACAAACCACCGGGAAAATCAATCAATCTCAGCGGACTCTCATCATCCAATATAAAATTATCATCTACCGCACAAATCATCTCCCCATGATCATCTGTGCTCACAAGTGTGAAATCCAAGCAATCAAAAATTACGGGTTTAAAAGCAGCATAATGTTGCCACAACTGAAACATGTAGCCGCCAGGCTTAAAGATTGCTTCCCAAGAGTGAACCCCCGAAGAAAGTGCACGAAACGCCGGAACTCGCACGACCATTACATCGGGCACCTTTTTGTCCAATGCATCTGTAATCTCGACAAGACGCGCGTAATTATTGCTATTTCCGCGATAATCTGTGGTGGTAATCTGTGTTTCAACTTCTTTCGCTTTATGATACAAGTGTTGAATATCGGCCTGGTTTGTAAAGTTTAACGTTTCAATCTCTTGAATGAATTCCAACACCAACCCCTTCAACTCATGGAGTAGTGACACTTCATCATCAATTGTTGAAACCTTTTTACTCAAAACATCCAAAACAACACCAGAACCGGATACTTCGAAAATTCGCTGAATATCTTTGATACTAATGTTTAGTTTTCTTAGAATTAGAATCTGCTCTATACGTCGCACTGCTGCTTCATCATACATCCGATACGAACCGTGTTCATCGCGCACACTTTGGAGAATACCCATATCTTCATAGTAACGCAATGTGCGAGCTGTGATATCGTAGGCCGTTGAAACATCCCTGATTTTCATTAAGTCACTCATATCTTTTCCTCACTTTTCTTTGATATAACCGTATTATAAATCCTTACGCAACGGAAGAGTCAAGCGTGATTAAACATGTTTTTTTAATTTATAGGTTAGAGCAGACTCAATGCAATACCTTAATGCATCGAGCGGAAGCGGTTCATCGAGGGCTACAACGATTGCGCGATTTCCAGAGAATACCAATTGATCTGGAAAAACGATCCGAAAATGTTCCACGAGTGATGTTTGGCAGTTGACAAATAATGCAACATGTTTTGCATCGAATTGATCCAAACGAACAGCTGTTCCGCTCTTTGGCGCAGCATACGAAGGTTGGTTCCATTTTAAATCTTCACGAATTGTATCAATCTCAGGATTGTTTTGAGCAATCTCAAAAATCAGTTCTCGTAATCTCAGCAGTATTTTTCGCGTTTTAATATCGTAATCTGCAAATCGTTCATCTATTTGCAGTGATGAAAATTCAGTCATACACGCTCCTTTGGCATCGCATTCATCGCGTGCCATAATGTCTCTGCATCTTTTTTTGAAATTTCAAAGTGTCCGTATCGAAACTTCTCACCATAATGCTGTTTATCCGTAACAAACTCAAGGTGGTCCATCACATCGTGAATATTCACCGGTTTAATGTGCGGATAAAATGTGACATCACTACGAAAAGGTGTAAAACCAGGGCTCATCTCTACTTGATACACACGACCATCAAGAATTCTTCCCATCGCTGTGAATGATTGAAACTGGTCCTTTTTTCCCATCTTATTGCTGGGTGAGTAATAAAACACAACATCATTGGTCTTCATTCGCTTTAAAGGTTTTGATTTCCCATGGCATGCTTGCGCAAACCCTTGTTCCACTCCAATGCGAACGTGATCATAACTCGCTACTGCAATCCAATATCTACGCATGCATCTTCCACCCTCTCATTTTATTGGTCATGTTATCACTCTCTTCATTGGATTCCTTCTTATTTCTTAAAGAATTTCCCGAAGAAAGTATTTGATTTTGCTAAATAAAACGGTTCAAGAGAATCCATGCGTTGTCCGATACTCGAATTTGCTTCATAAAGCATGATATCAACAAACATCCCCTTAAGGAATGGTTTTGCTGATTCTCCAATTACAGGAACAACACTGCGGTCTTCACTGTCAACAACAATCAAGTAACTCGATTCACCATTACGACGCATAAGTTGTAACCACGCTTTTTTTACTCCTAAATGATGTTTCAGGGCATTTGCAATCGCAGCCACCATCGCTTGCGGATAGTCACTGGGCTCACCCAGCATAATCTCAGTTTCCTTCTCAATAACTTCCTGAGAGGTCCCTGTCAGGCGTATCTCTTTTTGACGTTTGAAATTGTCCAAACTTTGACGTGAGAGGACGAAATTTGTGCTGAAAGGATTTATGACCACCCCTGTAATCGTTTCATTCTTTTGGACCATTGCCGCAAAATCATCGAATCGAACAATCAATGTTTCTGGTTTATTGGGAAGGGATTGCCAGCGTGCTACTTCTTCCCAGTCCGTGAAAAGCGGTAGATAGCTTTGTCCTTCCGCATTGGTTAAGTGATTAACGCGCATGACTGCACCTTCTGTAAGTTTGCCCTCAGCAATCTTTGGAGCATTGTCAAACGAGACGACCGCTAGCAAATGTGCTTCCATAATAATAGCTTCAAAAATCGAATCCAACAATGATTCGCTGTTGCTTTCTCGATAAGCCTTCAAGTTTTCTTTCAAATTCGGATTGGTAACCGGTGTATTTACATCAACCATGGTGTTCTCCTTTTGTGTCATTTTCTCTTTACATTCATTATAAACTACTGTACTTCAAACGCAAAGAAAAACCCGATGAAATCGGGCTATCTTTTATTTCTCTTCAGTTACAATTGATAAATGTAATTCTTGCAATTGTTTGTCAACTGCAGGACTTGGAGCATTTGTAAGCGGACAACGTGCCGAAGCGTTTTTAGGGAACGCAATCACATCTCGAATGGTGTCGGAATGTGTCAGCGCCATTGCATAACGGTCAAGACCAAATGCAATACCACCATGAGGTGGTGTTCCGTACTGGAATGCATCCACAAAGAATCCAAAACGCTTTTCAATTTCTTCAGGTGTAAACCCAATGAGTTCAAAGAGTTTTTGTTGTAAGGCTTGGTCATAGATACGCATTGACCCTCCAGCAACCTCAAATCCATTCAACACAAGGTCATATGCTTGAGCAATAACTGCGAGTGGATCTGTATCAAGCAAGGGAATGTCCGCCTCTTTTGGCGAGGTAAATGGATGGTGTCTTGCGATAATAACGCCATCTTCCATTTCAAACATTGGGAAATCAACAACCCAGCAGTATGCAAAGCTGTTTGAAGGCACCATGTCGTAATCTTTGGCCAGTGCAAGACGTAAGGCTCCAATCGCAGTACATGTTGTTTCCCACGCACCACTTCCGACAAAGACAACATCACCAACTTCGACGTTAAACGCAGCAACTATCGCATCATGTTCTGATTCTGAGATAAACTTGGCTGCCGATCCTGTAAACCCTTCTGCCTCTTTCTTTAGAACTACAAGTCCCTTAAGACCGTATTTTTTTACCAAATCTGTATATTTATCGATAACTTTACGCGTAATCGATTCTGCTTGACCACGAAGGACGAGACCTTTAAGTGACCCACCTTCGGCAAGCACATCGCTGAATACTTTAAACTCTGATTTTGCAAATACAGTTCCGAAATCTTGAAGTAAGAAGTCAAAACGCATGTCGGGTTTATCACTTCCATAGTTATTTAACGCATCGATAAATTTAATCTTTGGAATCGCAGGTTTCTCATGACCCAAGACGTTAACCATAACATTGTTGACAACACCTTCGATAATTTCTTGAAACTCATCTTCGCTTAGAAATGACGCTTCGATATCAACTTGCGTAAAGTCAAGTTGGCGGTCAGCACGTAAATCTTCGTCACGGAAACAACGCGCAACTTGATAGTAACGCTCCATTCCTGCGATCATTAACATTTGTTTAAAGATTTGCGGTGATTGGGCTAAAGCGTAAAACTCTCCTGCATGGACACGTGAAGGTACTAAGTACTCGCGTGCTCCTTCAGGTGTGGATTTGGTAAGCATCGGCGTCTCAATATCGATGAACCCTTGTGCTTCCAATGTATCGCGCATTTCACGAACAATACGAGCACGCGTCATAAGCTTCTCTTGCATTACGGGTCGGCGTAAGTCTAAGTAGCGATACTTTAGACGGGTTTCTTCTAACGCATCTGTTTCGTCGGCAATAATCATGGGTGTTTGGTTTGCTTTATTAATAACCTTGATTTCCGCAACTTCGATTTCAACATCCCCTGTTAGCATTTTTGGATTCTTATCTTGACGTTCGCGCACTGTACCACTCACCGAGATGACAAATTCATTCTTCAGTGTTTCAACAATTGGATACTCGTCATGATTGACGACCAATTGTACAAGTCCACTGCGGTCTCTTAAATCGATAAAGTTAATCGACCCAAAGTTACGACGCTTTGCGACCCAACCAACGAGTTCGACATGTTCGCCAACATTTTCAATTCTTAATGTTCCATTATGATGTGTTCTTTTCATTTTATGCTCCTAGCCACTCTTTAATTTGTACGAGTGCTTCATTTTCTTTCAGTGTTACTTGTTCTTGAGTTGCGATATTTTTAATTGTGAATTGCCCTTTCTCAAGTTCATCATCACCGCATAAAACAGCAATTTTGGCATTGAATCGATCGACCATTTTAAACTGAGCCTTGAACGATTTGTTCTCAACATCCATATCAGCACTGATGCCTTCGCGACGCAACTTTTGAATCAAGGCAAATACGGCATTATTTGATGCAGATCCCATCGGCATTCCAAATACATCAACATGATCTTCTGTATCAAATTTCACGCCCGACGCATCGGCAAGGATCAAGAGACGCTCAATACCCATCCCAAATCCAACCGCTCCTGTTTCAGGACCCCCAAAATAATCAACAAGATGATTATAGCGACCACCGCCAAATATGGTCGATTGTGCTCCCACATTTTCATCGGTGGAAATAACTTCGAAAACAGTGTGGTGGTAGTAATCCAAACCGCGAACCAAACGGTTATCCAACTCATATGCAATCCCTTGAATATCCAGCAACTCTTTGAGTGACTCAAAGTATGCCTTGGATTCTTCATTGAGGTAATCATAATTACTTGGTGCATTCTTAATTGCTTCATGATCGTGATCAACTTTGCAATCCAGCATTCTCAGTGGGTTTTGCTCATAGCGACGGTTGCAATCAGCACACAATTCTGGCAAGTAGGGTTTAAAGTGGTCACGCAATGCCATTTTATAGTTCTCTTGACTCTCAGCATCCCCAATTGTATTTACCAGCAACTTGAACTTCGTAATGCCTAATTCTTCCAAAAGGGTCAATCCAACACTCATTGCTTCAACATCGACCATTGGATTGGAAGCGCCTATAAATTCAACAGCGAATTGGTGGTGAATTCGCATACGCCCTTTTTGTGGACGCTCATAGCGGAAGTTGGGTGCAATGTAGAAGAATTTTTGAAGGCTTCCTCCTGTTGCATACAACTTGTTTTGCACATAAGCACGAATCAAACCTGCTGTTCCTTCCGGACGCAAGGTTAGTGATGGACTCTCACCTTCACGATTTTTGATCACAAACGTATACATTTCTTTGTTTACGACATCACTGGCATCATTTTCTCGCTTAAAAACTTCAGTATGCTCATACATTGGTGTGCGCATTTCTTGAACGTGGAAACGTTCACAGATCTCTCGGGCAAGTTTTTCGATTTGTTGCCATTTACGAACTTCTTCACCAAACACATCCTGTGTTCCACGGGGTGAAATATACTGTTTATTCATTTTCTCTCCTCCTAAAATATATAAAAAGGCGCTACCAAGGACGCATGAGCGTGGTACCACCTTTGTTTTATACTTAAATCTTTAACGCAGATCTACGACAAACCCTACTCAATTCAGGTTTATTTCTCCCATGTGTCCCAAAGCTTCTGTATGTGTGCTTTTCACCAACCAGCACTTCTCTACGATACGTACGACTTCTTAATCATGTTCAACGAATATGTGTCTAAACTTTACCACAGCACTTCATAAATTGCAATGGGAAACGTTTTATTAGTAGTTTGTAACCTAAAGTAGAATTTTCAATTCTTAAAACACCCTAACACATCGATTTGACTAAACTGTTTTTCCAACGAGAATACTGCGTTTCTCATGGGCAAAGCGATCGGTCATGCTGGAAACATAGTCGAGCACGCATAAAATACGCAAATAGAGATTGTAGGCATCATCGGTTTCCTTTTCATTGTGATAGACATCCATTACATCATCACCAATGAGTTTGATAATTTTTGATTGATAATAGGTTGGTTTGAGTTGGGGAATGTCGCTATCATAAGCGATGACCGCATCAATCAAGACATCCAATAAGTCATACATGCATGCCTTGGCAGATACTTCCAAATCAAGCACCTGATGGTTGTCATAGATTTTATCTTGAGTTAGTGTTTTCGCAAAGGTAAAGAAATTATGCGCATAACACAACTCCGTAAGTTCGTAATTTGCGATATGATGGGATTCAAGAATCTCAAAATCTTCCGCAAACTGACGGGCAACACTTTTCATCAAGTTCAAACGCACATGGGATAACCAATTGCGAACATTATCGATGGCTTGTGTATCACTTTCAATCGATGACTCAAAGAAAGAATTGAAGGAATCGTAAATTGTTTGGTCATTTTTGATATTTAAGTCTAAGTACTTCTTCAGATACGCTTTGATATCAAACAAGGTAATGACATTCTTACTGAGTGCATCCTCAATATCCGCAGTACGATAGGCAATATCATCCGCTGCTTCAAGAATGTATGTCACAAGGTGACGGGGATTTATGGTTTGAGTTGCTTCGTGAATGCTTGCGAACAAATCCCGTTCCGCATAGTTGAATCCAAACTTCTTCGCATGATTCTCAAGAGCAGTCTGTGAATCAATGGGATATTTTACCATTGCATGTGCTAATGATTTAACAACATTAAGCCCATTTCCATTAATGGACGGATGCGACTTCAGTACAACGCGAAATCCTTGAACATTTCCGTCAAAGTTTAAAAAGTCCTCATACAAAGGGTAATCCTTGCTGGATTGATTGATGTAATTTCGCAAACGAACCTTTTCACCGGTATCTGTTACATAAAGGACGCGTCGCTGATTCTCATCAAACCAGTTACGAATACAATCCTCACCAAAGTGACCAAATGGTGGGTTACCAATATCGTGAATCAAACCAACTGTCTTTGATAGATCCACAAACCGGTTCTTATCCGTTGGAGTCCATGCAGCGTAGCTTGATTCCTTTTGGTGACGATCAAGATAAATAATTGCATACTTCGCAATCTGTTCAGCAATAATTGAAACCTCATAAGAATGCGTCAACCGGGTGCGGACATAATCACCTTTACTTAAGGGGAAAACTTGGGTTTTATCTTGCATACGACGAAAACCTGGGCTCATAATAATTGTATTATAATCCAGTTGAATTTCGCTCAATATGGTTGTGTCATCCTCTTTGAAGGACGATAATAATTGTTTGTCGCTAAAGCGACTGACTGTAAAGTATGTTTTCATAAGAATCCCCTTATCTATAAAAATGAGTCCACAAAGCGGGACTCAAGTTTGAAATTACTGTGTTTCGTATTGAAGTATATCTTTGGCAATGCGAGTTTTTGTCATGGGTTCATCTTCATCAACAATGCGGATGCGTTTTCCTTCCAAGACTTCTTCACCATATTTTTCTTTTAAATAAGATTCCAACTCACGTTCACGGCGACGATCCGCACGTGGATAGGCTTCAAGGGTTTTCTTGAGGAGAACTACGGTTCCGATTGCAGCACCGACACCAACCAAAAGCCCAAAACCAAGTGACATTTTCTTTTTATGGGTCATGTATACCACCTCTTCCTACATTCATAATACCATAAGTAAGCAGTGGGTTGCATCTCTATGTCAACCAAAATCGACAGTTTCGTTTGTTTTTCACGATTATGTACAATCACAAGCTATGTTATAACAGACTCGGTTCGAACTTGGATTGAATTTTTATAAATTTGCAACCCTTAGATATCCATATCACAGCACAGCAGCGAAGGCGCATGTACATCTTGATCGGATAAAATATAGTCTACATCTGGGATATCGAGCGCTATGCTCGCATCACGATAAGAAATGGAACGGCTGAATTCACGTTCAAACGGTACGCTAATACTCATGCAAATGCTTGTATCATCTTGCAGCGCGTGCGATAAGTGACCGAATCCTTCGGGTATGTATAATTGTTTCCGATTCGATTCACTCAATTCGATACCAAACCACTTCATATAATTGGGTGATGCTTTGCGCAAATCGACGGTATAGTCTTTAATACGCCCTTTAACACAATGGAAAATTTTTGCTTGTAAATGGGGTTTATTCTGAAAATGGATTCCATATATTGTATTGCGTTTAATGTTGCTGTAGAGATATGTCTCTACGAACGGTGTCGTTATACCAATCGATTCAAGTTCAGCATTGGAAAGAATCTTGGAAAACGTGGAGCGATTGTCTTCATTTATTTCGTATTCAATTACAAATACACCATCAAGGGGTGTTGGAATGGCTTTGACCATTTGTGTCATCCTCACTTTTCTCTTAGCAGCAATTCTTTAGAATCATTATACACCGAAACATTCCTTCTCGGACAACATCAAATACATATATTTACGCATTCAAACAGAGTAACACTATCTACGACGTCACTCCTCCATGAAAATTAAGAGAATAAATGAGGGTCTCATTGTAGTAAATCGTCTCAACTCCAGTAAACCAATCAAGATTTCCTTGATGGGTACACAGGTATGTATAATTCCCTTTTTGGTAGTAGACTGGACCTCGAAGCGGACGCTGTGCGGGCAGCATCAAGAGTGCTTCTTTATGAAATGTCGATGAGAAAGGCGCGCCTGTGACTGTTCCTCCATAATTCAAACACCATCTTGGGTTCCCATTTAAATAGACTGTTTCAGTTCCGAAAAATGTATTCCCTCCTACAAAAGTATCTGTATATGACATAGCTCCGTTAGCATATGTATAGGACTTCATCGTCTTGGTTTGGGTGGTTGGCTCAATACCTGCTGCATATGTATGCGACTTTGCCTGATAGATAAATGTTTGCAATTCATCAAATGCACACTGATCATCAACTTCCAAACACGGTTTCTCTTCCTTGATGAGCGAATCAATTGATACATTAAAATAATCACTCAATGCGATGAGATTTCCCAAATCAGGATGGGTTTCTCCTGCCTCCCATTTCGCAATTGCCTGACGACTTACGGCAAGGATTTCGGCAAGACCCTCTTGAGATAATTGGTGCTTGTTTCGTAAAGATTTTATTTTTATGTTAAACATACATTTTCTCCTTTAGATACAGTTTACCGCAGCATGATTGTGTTCACAATCATGCTGTCGTTGCCATTTTGTATACCACCACTATACAACAAACACAGAGTTTCCTCTGTGTTTATAGTGTCACGCGATCGACACGCAAGACACTGTCTACCTTGCGCAAGTTTGCGATTAAATTACGAAGATGGTCTGTGTCACGTACAACCACACGCATCGTAGTATTTACATGAATTTTGTCATCGTCAATTTCCGAATTAACAGCGTTAAGTTTTACTTTTAACTGTGATGCGATGGTTACCAAGTCCGTGAGCAAGAATGAGCGGTCCGTCGACATAATGCTCAGCATCACTTCGTACTCCCCATGTGAGGAGTCCTCATCCCAATAAACATCAATCAAGCGACTGTCATCATTATGAATGTTCGGACAATCCTTGCGGTGAACCTTTACACCACTACCTTTGGTTACATAACCAACAATATCATCCCCAAATACAGGATTACAGCACTGGCTTAAACTGATCATCATCGAGTCAATACCTGGAACGCGAACGCCAGTTTTACTTCCTGACGATCGTGATTGTTGAACATTACGAGCGACAACACGATCCAGTTTCGTTTCACCATCATGATTTGCTTTGATATCAAGTTTCTCGAAGAGTGCAGACATTGATAGGGATTTCGTTGCGATTGCGAACATCAAGTCATCATAACTGTTAACGGAGAAATCTTTGTACACGGATTCCAATTTCTTCGAACCTTTGAGGTCTTTTTCGTCAACATTGCGGCGACGACATTCATCACGGAACAACGCTTCACCTTTTGAGATATAAATTGCCTTGTCTTCTGTTTGCTTTTTAAGAATGAAACTGCGAATTTTATTGCGAGCATGGGCAGTTTTAACAACCTTTAACCAATCTTCACTTGGTGTTGATTGCTTATTGGTTCGTAATTGAACCACATCACCGGTTTTGAGTTTTGTATTCAAGGGAACGAGCGTCCCATTGACGATTGCTCCAACTGTTTGATGACCGACTTCAGTATGAATACGGTACGCAAAATCAATTGGAGTTGCACCATTGGGAAGATCAATAACACGTCCCTTTGGTGTCATAACATAAACATTTGCTTCAAAAATATCTTTTTGAAGTAAACTCATGTAGTCTTCAGCTGTTTGGTTGACGCCTTCAGTGAGCATATTGAAATCACGGAACCATGAAAGGCGGTCCTCGATCTCACGCTGATTCGTTTCCGTATTGGTTGAACCTTCTTTATAGCGCCAGTGTGCCGCAACCCCACGCTCGGCAATTTCATCCATGCGTTTTGTACGAATTTGAACTTCAAAAATATTGCCTTCATCACCCACAATTGTTGTATGTAATGATTGGTACATATTCATCTTCGGCATTGCAATATAATCTTTGAGACGTCCAGGAATTGGACGGTAGGTAGCATGAATGTGACCTAAGATTTCATAACAGTTTAACTCGGTTTCTGTAATGATTCGGATTGCAAGTAAATCTAAGATTTCATCAAAGCGCTTATTTTTTGTGGTCATTTTCTTATAAATACTGTAAAGATGCTTTGAACGACCAAAAATATTGAACTTAATATTATTCTCTAATAAGAGTTCCGCGATGTCAGTAATCATGCTTGTGACTGAGGCATCACGTTCTGCTTTACGGGAATCGACCAAACGGGCAATTTCGTAATAGCGATCGCGATGCAGATAACTGAAACTGAGGTCTTCAAGTTCATTCTTGATTTCTCCAAGTCCCAATCTGTGGGCAATTGGAGCGTAGACATCCAAAGTTTCTGCAGCAATCTTCTGTTGTTTTTCAGGACTTTGATATTGGAGGGTACGCATATTATGGAGACGATCAACCAATTTGATAAAGATAACACGAACATCTTTGGCCATTGCAATGAAAATCTTACGGTGGTTCGCAGCCAAATATTCTTTCTCATCTTTAAATTCAATATTACCGATTTTAGTAACACTTTCAACAAGCGTCGCAATTTCATCGTTAAACTCACGCGCAAGTTCTTCTTTTGTCACCCCAGTATCCTCAACCACATCGTGTAAAAGGCCTGCAGCAATTGTTGTCGGCGACATACCAAGATCTGCTAAAATATACCCAACGTGTAATATATGAACGATATAAGGTTCACCACTTTTGCGATATTGTCCCGAGTGTTTCTCTTCCGCATAATGATAGGCATGCGAAATAAGCTCGAGATTATCCTCACGGGTAATGTATTTTTTTGCTTCATCCATGAGCATATCGAAACTGATGTCTTTAAATTGATTCATAATCTCACCTCCTTATTTTGGAAAAAAACGAAGTTAGCACTCCGTTATTAGTATTGCATGATTGTGAAGACATCAATGCCTTCTAATTTCTTGCGTCCTTCTAGGTCTTCAAGTTCAATCAAGAACCCACAACCTACAACTTCGCCACCCAGTTCACGAACCAATGAAACACTGGCTTCAATTGTTCCACCTGTTGCGAGTAAGTCATCAATGATAAGAACCTTTTGGCCGGGTTTGATACCATCTTTATGAATATGAAGTTCATTTGAACCGTATTCTAAATCATATGCATAGCTAACTGTCTCACGTGGTAATTTACCAGGTTTACGAACGGGAATAAATCCAATTTCCATACTGTAGGCTACAGGGCATCCAAAGATAAACCCGCGTGATTCTGGTCCAACTATGACTTCAGCACCTACTTTTTTTGCAAACTCAACAAAGAGTCGTGTTGCTTCAGCAAATGCTTTACCATCTGCCATGAGTGGCGTGATATCTCGGAACAAGATGCCTTCTTTTGGAAAGTCTTCAATCGTTGCAATATATTTTTTTAAATCCATAATGTCCTCCAAAGTACATTAGTCATTATAGCACAGATTTTTCTTTATTTTTTCGTTTCAAAGAAAATAATCCGACACCACCAAGGGCAATGACCCCCACACCCAAGAGCACCCAAATTATCAGGTTATCATTGGAATTTGAAATCTTATTAAAGGTAATAACATAATTATCCGATTCAACATTAAATGTTACAAAATCATCATCACTTACCATGATATCTTGCGAGACTTTATCCAATGTTCCATCTTGATTAACTTTATAAAAGAATTGCATTTGTGATGGCAACGAATCCAATAAGGATGCATGCAGTGACAGCGTTGTTCCTTCAGGAAATGCTTTCGTGTTCATTCGTAATGTGAAGGCACGTCCATCGATAAGTGTACTGAGTTGCGAGGTAGGTGATAACTTATTGAGACGTAATTTCAAATCAACGTCTTTATCAAACGAATGAATCATTGTAAGACGATACTGATCTTTTTGCTTATCGTTGGTAACGCGAACACTTAAGGGTTTATCTTGTATTGTCTCGAGTATTTCCTTATTTATCTTAAGACTATCTAACATTTTCATGTCATCCTTAAGGAATAATTCTGGGAGCGCAATAATAATTTCCTTATTCTCTGCCAAAGCATTGTTGGTTTTTTCAACTGGCAGTACCAGGGCATAGCGCTTATTGGTTGATTCTGGCGTGTTGCTCACACCGTAAATAAGGGATGAACCGGTTTCACCTTTTACAACAAGTTCAATGATCTCGCCACCTGTCTCACTTTGTTTTGGTGTAACTGTTATATCTAAGACTGCGACGACACCATCAATTGTCGCGAATACACGGGTTGAACCAACCTTAACTGCATGTAACTGCCCATCAATAAAATCAACAATTGACGCATCTTCAATACTATAGAGTGCATCGCGTTTTCCTGTTGCATCGTAAGGAACATAGATTAAGCCTGGTATCTCTATGGTCTCACCTTCAATGACTGAAAGTGTGCTGGGATTAAACTCCAATTGTTCAAGCGGTACGATAACATTCACAACAATCGAGGAAGTTTGATCGCCAATCGTCGCGCTTATTGTCGCTGTACCTATGGAATTACCCGTTATTTGACCATTCTCAATGGATACAACTGAAGGATCACTCGAGTTCCAAATAATATCTTTCTCTGCCAAATTTGCATTTGAAAGGGTATATTCCAACTGATGCGCTGAACCACGATGTAATTGTAATTCGTTGTATTTGAAGCTCACTGACCCTTCCAAAGATGGTACTGTAATTGTAATATTCTTTGTAAATGTCTTGCCTGATATAACAGCTGTGATTGTAATTACTGCTGTTCCAGGTGCAATTGCGGAGACCATCCCGACTGCATCGACAGTCGCAACTGCTGGGTTGCTTGACGCAAACGTTACAGTCGCTTCTAAATTATTTTCAATTGAGTAGACAATTTGCGTACTCGATAGAACCTCTAAGGTTAAATTCGTTTGTGTAACCTTAATTGGATCCGTTGGAAGTTCTGGGTCTTCCGTCCCTTCCTCCGCCATATGTATGGGAGGTGTTGATATTAGGGGTCGATTACCGAAAGGAAAAATGAAGAGTCCGGCACTTATGCCAAGTATAATTAGATTTTTCATAACATCCTCCTAAAAAGAAATCATACCATAAATTACGCAATTTCTTCTATTAACAATGATTTTTTTCGTGGATTGCTCAGGTCAAGACTGCCAGTGACAGATGTAGCCGCTTGTAATGCTGCCCGTTCATATTGCTTGGAAAAGAACACCGCTTCATCAAAGTCAAAGCCTGTAAAAGTAAATTTATAACCATAACCATTAAGATTTACCAATCCAAAATGTTCTGGAAGAGCAAACTTAACCAATGGCAATTGAAATCCTTCGCCATAGGGCTCAAATGACATTAATTGATGTAATGCATCCAACGTATACTCATGTGGTTCGATGAGGACAATTCCATCTTGCGATGATTCAAACGGTTCGAAATCTGCAACCAAGGCATTAATATCCTGTTTAAACGCTTCAAAGTATTCTTTTTTTAGTGTCATTCCATAAGCGAAATCATGCCCACCCATCGCGACAAAATAATCTGGGTTGATGTGCTTAAATATCGATTGCAGAGAATAGGTCATACTACGACCACTCCCTTTAAGCGTATCCTCATACTCTGTGAGTACAAGTGTTGGTTTAAGTGTTTTGCCAGCAACTTGGTTTGCAACGATTCCAAGAAGACCTTCATGAAAATCATTATGAGCGATAATTTGAACGGGATCATCATTAATCATGGTTGCCGCAAGTGCTTCTAATTTCTTACCTTCGCTCTTGCGATAATCGTTCAGTTTGAGAAGTTGTGTCGCATAAGATGCAATTTCACCCTCATCCTGGCTTGTAAAAAAGGATACAGTGGTATTTACATTTGCAACATCGCCCATGCGCCCCACACTGTTGACTTTGGGTACAACTTGAAATGCAAGTGTCTTTGCACTGTAGTTGGTGTATCGATTGCGTTTTACAATTAAATCAAATTGTTTGAATTGGTTTTTGTTGAGTACTTCTGTTCCCCGTCTCACAATCTCGCGATTCTTACCCCATAGTGGCATGACATCGCCAATGGTAGCCAGTGCAGCCAGTGCAAGCATATAATCCGTAGCAATTCCCATTGTTTCTGCAACAGCATAGATGAGACCACTGGCACACATTGAATGCGCATAATCACCACAGACTTCGGGATGAAGAAAGGCTTTCACGGGCAAGGGGCCATCTTGGATATGATGATCAACAACGGCAACATTCATGCCCAAACGATTTGCTAAAGCGATTTGTTCATGTGCCTTGACACCATTGTCAATAATAAGAACATCAGTATAACCTCGCTGCGATGCCATTTCTATGGTTTGGTTTGAAACACCATAACCATCTTTAAGGCGATTGGGTATGTAATATCCGACATCGATTCCAAGCGAACGTGCCATAAGCACCGCAATACTGGTTGAGCTAATCCCATCACAGTCATAGTCCCCACAAACAATAATTTTTTGGGCTTGCTTAAAGAAATCAATGACCGCAAAGATTCCCGGATCTTCCAATAGTTTCGTAGGAGGTGCAATTAACTCGTCTTGTTGAACCTCTGTGAGTTCCATTGTTGCAAAGAGTTTTTGAACAAGTGGTTCAAAGGTTTGAAGGTGTGCTTTCATCTGTTTTACCTGTCTTTCTAAAGAGGTGCAGTATGCCATAACTGGCAAGAATTCCAACCGCAAGGGATAAGAATAAAACAATAAAATTAACAACCAATTCCACACCAAGTGTAATTGGAACAACAATCAGAATCGGTGATGCAATAATCATAAATATTGACGCCATTATAACAAACGTTTTAACGTATTGTTGTTGAAAACTCAACGTATCTTCAAATGATTGCAAGCGCACTGAAGATGCATAATAGTTTGCGATAATAAGTGGAATAGACCATGTCATAAAAATCATTTCACGACTCCACTTTAACTGAAATACGATTGAGAACACGAGATACAATATGGCCGTCATGACACTCACAACAACTATTGGAAGAATTGAATCATACGGAAGCTTTGTCCGTATAAATACCAAACAGATAACCAAGATTGCAAAAAACGTCAAATAGAACTGATAATCAAAGAGTGGGAATGCGCGACCACTCGTATAGTAATACGAACTTTCATGCCCTGTACTCTCCAAAATTGTATCACGAGCAATCTTCAAATCGGTACCCGTTACCGTTTCATCAAAGCGAATCCAAATATAACCTTGATCACTTACCGCATAGTCAAGCTGTTTATCAAACATTCCTATGGAGCTCAACATTGCTTGCGCTTCAAGATACGTATTGGAGTCAGAACGCGGAATCATCAAGACATTTTGTTTGGCAAAATCACTACTTTTGGCGAAATGAACACTTGTATTCATCACCGATAATCCCGACAGTACAACTGCAGTCACAAGCAGAAGTATGATATTGGCGTACATACGATGCGGTTTTACCGGAGTTCCAAAGAAACTGACTTCTTTGAAATCCAAATAACCTTCACCTGGGTCGTTATCAACTAATAAGTCACGCCCCCAGAAAATCATAACCATATCGTGAGCAAATAAAGAACCCCCAAACAAGAAAACAAACCACCCATTAATCGTAAAGTCAAAATTGAAGAATAACATCATTAAACCACCCAACAAGACAAAGTAACTAAGGTTGATAAGCGATTGCTTGATACTATCTTTACGTGAATCATGATCTTTTAAGGATACACCAATTAATTGTGTCAACATGTTCTGCTTCTGGAAAATCGCAATGATAAAAACAAGGATGATTGTGTACCACAATGTCTTCGTAAACGGATTATTTAGGATAACTAAGGTCATAAGTGCAATCATCATACTTGAGGTAATCTGAAAGGCTGTAAGAATGCCAAACAAGCGGTAACGATAACCAAGGTAAGCAAAGACTACCGCAATAAATGCGCACAAATAAAGACTGATAAAACTTTGATTATTCATCAATTTTGTAACTGAACCAAATGTTCCAATATGCTTAACTTTAATATCGATGACATTATCATGCAAACTCTCTCTAAAATCATCGGCACTCTCAACTCCAGAGATATGAATCACATATGTATCCACATCAATCCGCTGTACTTGCCATTCACGATTACTTCGCGACTGCATATCTAAAAAAACATCAAGTTGCTCTGGATACTTGGTTGTGACAATCGTGCGTAAATCACGACCAAAACCAATTCCTGTGCGAATTGATGTTACTGTAGTTATCGATATAAATGCCATAATTAGTGCTAACAGAATTGCAGTTAGACCCAATCGATAGTCTTTACGTTCCCTCATTACAGTTCCTCATCGTCAATAAGACGCTTGTAGTCTTCTAATGAAGATTTGAAACCTTGAATCTTGGATTCTGTCGCCAACCAGCGGACAACATCTTCGTCGGTAATCTTTAAAACATCATCAGCCAATTCACTGAGGTGAGATGGTTTATTGTGCTTCCAAACGTGCGTCGTAAACATGCGATAAAGATCATCATAGCAAATGCCTTGAAGTCCATTACTGTGGAGTTGACGAAGTTTCAGTGTTAAAAGTAACTTAAATTGTTGCGAATTATTTTGCATCGTTTCACCCCATTCATACCTAACATAATACACGAAATTCCCCAAATAAAAAACTCTTATTGAAGAGTTTTCACGTATTCCTTATATATGTTACCACGTTGCTCAAAATTATCAAATTGGTCATAACTTGCACACGCGGGCGATAGAACAACAATATCTCCACTGTTAGCGACATTTTTGGCTGAATCGAATGCTTCTTTCATTGTTTTGACAACAAAAGCATCGGGAAAAATTTCTTCTATTTGTTGTGCACTTTCACCAAAAACAAATAATTTCTTTATTTTGTGGGTATATGGACGTAATATTTCAAAAGAAATATGCTTATCGTAACCACCAGCGAGTAAAATAATGGGTTGATCAAATGCACGAAGGCAAACTTCTGTGGATTCTGGGTTTGTTGCTTTTGAATCGTTATAGTATCGTATCGAATCTATCTCAGCAACAAATTCAATGCGGTGCTCTACGCCTGCAAATGATGCAATGACGTTTGCAATATCAGCAATTGATACACCAGCAAGGTAAGCAATTGTCGCAGCCATAGCTGCGTTCATCACATTATGATCTCCTACAAGTTTCAAATCTTTACGGTTAAACAATGGTATCCCATCGTAAACTATGACACCATCGACCATCATAACATCTGCATTACTTGTAAGAGAAATATCAATTACATTTCCTTGAAATTCGTGTGTTAATGACGCAATATTCGCATCATCAATGTTCCTTACAAACGTACCGACCCGAGGCAAAATACTCAATTTCGCATCATAGTAATCTTGCACACTCGCATAGCGGTCCAAGTGATCCGGGCTTAAGTTAAGTAATCCATAAACTTTCGGCGCAAATGTTGGTGTTCCCTCCATTTGGAATGCTGATATTTCCAATGCTACATCACGTACGAAATCTCGATCCCGAAAAACAGCATCGCTCAAAGCATACCCAACGTTTCCTGCAAGGAGTGCACTGGACGCCTTAGCAAGCAACATCTCATGAAGCAATGTTACCGTTGTTGTTTTTCCATTGGTACCAGAAACTGCATAATAGTTATACGATTGGCTGAATCGCGTTGCGACTTCAATTTCATTAAGAACTACTGGAAACTGCAAAACAAGCGGATGCTCATTTGGTATTCCTGGATTCTTTACGACGATGTCGTAATCATCTACAAGACTCATATCACGATCATCAAGGGAAATCGTGATCCCTGCATCTTTAAGTTCTTGAATTTGGTCAAATGTTTGATTGGTTGTGAGTGTCACAGCATACCCTTCGCGATTAAGAAGGTGTGCAACTGCAATGCCAGAACGTGCCCCTCCGATTACAAGTGCTTTCATGAGAGACTCAATAGGACAAAGCCTATTACCATGCAAACCAAACCGATTCCATAGAACATATTAACAACATCCGCTTCATCCCAACCATTTAGTGTGAAACTGTAATGAATGGGTGTAAAACGGAAGATTCGTTTTTTTCGTAGTTTCCATGATATCTTTTGAATAATTACACACAGTGTTTCAAATACAAAAACTCCGGCAACGACAACAAGAATTACTTCTTTTCCTAAGACAATAGCGACGGCAGCAAGCGCTGCACCAAGTGCTAAAGAACCAACATCACCCATAAAGATGCGCGCAGGTTTTCGATTGAAAAATAGGAAAGCAATCAACCCTCCGATTATTGCAAGAATAAAGAGAAGCACCCCAAAGTTACCAACCTTGTAAGCATAGTAAGCAAAAGGAATGAAAGCGATAAGCGATGTCCCCCCAGCAAGACCATCCATACCATCTGTTAAGTTTACAGCATTGGATGCTCCTGACAGCATAAACATTACCAACGGTAAGTAGAATATGCCAAGGTTAATGGGTGTTTTAAGAAAAGGAATTGAAAGCATATTATCGCCTCCAGTAAGGATGTAAACTGCATAAAATACAACAGACAATCCTAGTTGAGCAGCCATTTTTGTTTTAGCAGAAATTCCATCATTCTTTCCTTCGGTAACAATCTTATAATCATCAACAAATCCAATAAGAGCATAGCTACCATAGACCATAATGAGCAAAAACAGATCACGATTCAGTGTAAAGCCATTTAGGATCACCATAACGATTATCGGAACAGCGACAAACACTGCACCACCAAATGTTACAGTTTTCTTTTTTTCTTTAAATGCATCGGGTGCAAACTCATTTACTTCTTGCTTTGAACCCTTACTTTCTAAGAATTCAATGAATTTCGGATAGACGAAGACTCCTACAACTGCCGACGCTATCATCGCGAATATTGCTTTTTCCATAACTCTTTCTCCTTAATACAAGTTATATTGTACCAAAACTATTGTAAATTGACACTAATTACTGAATCTTGTGTCAATACTGTTCCGGCAGGAATGGATTGTGTCGTGGTAAAACCAAACCCAGTGATCTCAACACTCACTCCTGTCAAACTCCAAAAACTTGTAACTTCTTTGTATGACCATCCCGTCATGTCCGGCATGGTGATTTCAGTTCCCCCTGTATAGAGCATGATACGTTCCCCAGTAATCATTTCATAACCATATGTTGGGAACTGCGAGATTACTTGTGTGCCATTCCCAATGATTATTGGATTCATACCTTTACCTTTTAGCGTTTCAGCAGCGGTATTGGCATTAATATTTACATAGTTGTCAACTTTAACTGGTTTTACCTCTGTAACAACTTCATTTCCTTTTTCTTGGCCTAAACTTAGTGAGTTTACGGCCGTCTTAACAACTTTGTTCACATGGACTGCCGAATAGTCAACATCATGTCCATAATTTGCAATGTAGGCTGTGTATACGATGACTTCTGGATCATCGTAAGGAAACCCTAATGCACTTGAGAAGATGTATTGTGTTGGTGAATATACACCATCAACTACCATCTGTGCGGTACCGGTTTTTCCGATTACTTCAATTTCAGGAATATCGAAACGACGTGCCGATCCTTTTGTCACAACCAAGCGCATAAGATCGCGCATGTGTTGTGCCGTTTCCGGTTTATAGACCGCCCCTAGATTCTTTGTTTGTCCTTGAAAGAGAACTTCATTTGTAACTGGGTCTGTAATTGAATCGATAAAGTATGGTTGAATAACACTGCCATCACCCATCACAGATGTGTACGCTTGCGCCATTTGCGCCATTGTAACAGTCATCCCTTGGCCAAAGGCATTTGTTATGGTACCCAAGACTGATACGTCATCTGCACCCGAATCTCCTGCATACCCTGAGATTCCTTCTGTCTCCAATGGTGAGAAGAACTTCAGTTTTCTAAGATATTCCATATATACATTGTAATCAAGTTTGTTTGTCATCAATTCAGCAATCATAACGTTTGATGAAATCGCATAACCATAATCATATGGAATTGAACCATAGTTTATTTCACCCGCATTTGTAATTGTATGAATCGCATTGTCCGGATCAGACAAGCGTACCGCTTTCCCATCACTATCACCAACGTAAAATGCTCCGGAGTAGAATGTTTCCGCATCATCCCATTTTCCAGTGTCAATGGCGGACGCAACAGAGAATGTTTTCATCGTTGATCCAGGTTCGTAGGTCCACTGTGAAACACCGTCTTCATAGGTATTGTTTGGATTATCTGGATCCAGTCCAGGGTATTCACCCCATCCAAGTACTCGGCCAGTTTTCGCCTCAACAACAATCCCCCAAGCGGCACTTGCCTTAACATTGGGATCATTAACGATCCCTTTAAGGGAATCCTCTAATTGATACTGAATGTTTGTGTCAAGAGTAAGTTTGATGTTTTTTCCGTTTTTACTATCACGTTTTCGTACTTCTACAGAACGCAATTTATAGCCATCGCGATCCTGTTGGTAACTCTCGTATCCGTCAACTCCTGTAAGGTAGTCATTATACTTTCCTTCAAGCCCCATCATACCTTTTATTGACTCAGTTTCATCATCATAACCGGTATATCCGATAAGCTTTGATGCAAAGTCACGTCCAGGATATACACGTGTCAGCACTTCCTGAAATCCCAGACCTTTAAGACCTGAATTCTCGAGTTGTTCTTTTTGACTTGCCGAGATGGCTTTACCTTCAAAGCCAAACTCAACTTGTTTCGCATCAGAATTTAAAATCCCTAATACGTCGTCATAGGGTTTATTAATAATCTCTGATATGATACGCGCGCCTTCTTCTTTGTCGACAATATGGGCTGGTTCACCGTTTGCGCCAACGCGATCAGGATCAATATTTGCGCTCAAAAGATACGCAGTAACATCATGGGCGAGTACTGCACCATTTTTATCAAGAATAAGACCACGCTCTCCGTACAGAATGTTTGTGACATCTTGGATTCCGTTTATTTCTGCCTTGATGTCAGTCCCTGAGTTCAAGTGATAACCAAATACCGCAACAATAAAAATATTGGCACTCACAATAACAAAGATGAGTGCCATTACGATAGACATAATAAATACTTTGAGATTAGTTTTCCGTTTCAAAACTACTCGCCTCTAACTGTAACGGTATTTTCGCTTGCTTTAAGGCCTGCTTCTGCGGCGATTGCGACAACACGGTTTGTATCTTGAAGTGCTAAGATTTCGGACTTTACAGCTTCATTTTCTGTTTTAATCTGTGCTACTTGATTTTCAATATCTTGAATGTCATTTGCAAGGCTTTGATTCATGGTTCTCACAAACACCTGCGTACCAAATGCGAGCAAGAGTGCAAGCGTAAATACGGTACCCACAAGTCCACTCCATCTGATTTTTTTTCTCTTTTTAACGATTACATGCTTTGCCATACGTTATACCACCCTTTCAATACCCCTTAGTATTGCGCTATGCGCTCTGTTGTTATCTTCCAGTTCCCATTTGGAAGCCTTTGTTCCTTTCGAAATTAATTTGTAATGTAATATCTCTTCTTGAACGACTGGAATCCGAGGATTCACTTTTGCAGGTTTTCCATAATTATTGAAAATTGTTTTAACAATGCGATCCTCAATCGAATGGAATGTGATTACCACAACCCTGCCACCGACCTTGATGAGGTTTACGGCTTGATCAACTGCGTCTTTTGCTTCTGCAAATTCGTTGTTTACTTCAATTCGTAATGCTTGAAATGTTTTCTTGGCTGGATGTCCTTTTTTAAGTTCTTTCGCAGGATATGCCGCCTTGATGCATTCAACCAACTCGAATGTCGTTGTTACCGGACGTCTTCTGAGAATGTGCTTCACAATTGCGTGTGCATAGCGTTCTTCAGAATGTTCTTTAAGAATTCGAATGAGGTCTTCTTCACTGTAGTTGTTGACAACTTCGTAAGCACTCAATGCTTGTGTTTGATCCATACGCATATCCAAGCGTGCATCAAAGCGATAGCTGAATCCGCGTTCTGGATCATCAAACTGTGGCGATGATACGCCGAGATCGAATAACACACCATCAACTTCTGTAATCCCTAGTTCATCGAGTTTTTCTGTGAGTTGAGTGTAACTTCCTTGAACATAAGTTACAGTATCTCCAAATTCCGCCAAACGTTTTTTTGTTCGTTCAATTGCATCAAAATCTTTATCAAAGCCGATAAGACGACCTGTTGTTAATTGTTTGCATATTTCATAACTGTGACCACCTGCACCCAATGTTGCGTCGACGTATATTCCGTCAGGTTTCACATTAAGCAAAGCAATCGTTTCTTCTAACATTACCGATATATGTTTCATTCGAAAAACTCCGTGAGAGATTCAGCGATCTCTTCAAAATTCTCACTCGCTGTTGCGTAGTATGTATCCCATCGCTCTTTATCCCAAATCTCAACGTGATCACTCACTCCTACGAGTACGCAGTTTTTAGTAAGTGCCGCTTCTTGCGATAAATGTGAAGGAATGCGAATTCTTCCTTGATTGTCTATGTCACACTCAGCTGCCTTCGACATAATCATATGTGTATACATCCGAGCCTCACGTTTGGTGGAAGGTAAACGTTTGAGGTTTTCATAGACTTGTTGCCATTGCTCAAGTGTGTAAATCGCTAAGCATCCATCGAGCCAACGGGTAACAATCATTGTGTCTCCCAGTTCCTCTCGGAATTTTGCGGGTACAATGATTCGTCCTTTGCCATCGATATTGTGTTGATATTCACCAATAAACATCGGATATACCCCACTTTCCACCACTTTTTACCACTTTGTACCACTATCTTATCATATTGTCCACAGTATGGGAACGAAAGTGTATAAAAAAAAGAGTAGTTTTCACTACCCTTTCGGATTTGCTTATGATTTGTTAACGATTTATGAAACTACCAACTAAGTTCAATACAAAGCGTGTTCTTAGTGCGATTAGACCAATGATATAGGTTAATCCAGCAACAGCAATCACAACAATTGTGCCCATTTTACCTGGCATGAACCCAGCAATCGGACCTTTTACTAAAAGTGCAACGATTCCCATAATAAGGGATGCCGCAATAATCTTTAAGAGATCACGAATAATAAACTGTGGATAAACTTTCCCAATCAAACGCTTCGCGCTCTTGTATATTGGGAAACAGGCAATAATTGCGGACAATGAATACGCAAATGATAACCCTGCAAGTGGTTGACCAAAGTAGCCGAACACACGTGTGAATATGAACATTCCAATTACAAATGTGATACTGACTAAGACAGTGTTCTTCACTGGTGACTTCATGTCATGATAAGCATAATGTATTCTAAATAAGAGTTCTCGAATTGCCATGGCAAATAAGACAAGCGAATCGAATATAAAGATTGGAACGATAATATCAATATCAGCAGGTGTCATTTTCCCATTTAGGAATACAAACTCGACAATTTCGTGAGCCAAGGTAACAAACCCAACCATGGCTGGAATTACAAAGACCGAAATCATGAGGACTGCATCATTAATTGACTTGTTGATTTTCTTATTATCACCCTCTACAACATTATGCGCTATTGTAGGGTAAGTAACATTCAGAATTGCTGAAATGAAGATCCCCGATACAAAACCAATCAATTTCGTAGCGTAAGTCATATAACTATAACCACCGGTTCCGTCTGCATGCAAACCGGAGGCATAGTTCTTCATGACAATATCATTGAATTGTCCAAGGAAAGCGGACAAGAGCAATGGTAAAGCCAAGCTAATCATAAGACGTAAATCACCATCTTTGAAGTCAATAAGCGCATAGTATTTAAAGTCTGATTTAATCATATATACGATAATAATTACTGCTTGTAACAATAAAGCTGCCAATTGACCATAGGCAAGCAACATAATATTGCCAGTGGATCGTGATAAGAATATTGCCGCAATAATTACGATGTTTGCTGGAAGTGTAACGAGAGCTGGAATAATAAAATTCTTTTTAACATTTAAGAAACCAGTTCCAAGTTGCACAATCGCAATTGAGAAGAGGCCCAAAGATATAACCCGCAAGAACGGTACTGCATACGCTACCGCTTCTGCGGATAGTTTCGATGCAAATATAAAGATAACAAATTCTGGTACGATGAACATGATGAGCATCATGACAGCACAGAATACAAGCATGATATTCAAAACATTGCTTGTGAATCGATTGGTACGTTCTTTGCTTTCTTTACTTAATCGCGTCAGCATTGGAATAATTCCAGTTACCAAAGCTGCTCCAACCACCGCAAGAACACTGGAAGGAATTGTATTCGCTAGGTTAAACGCATCTGTAATCGCACTAACACCATATGTGCTCGACATCGCAATATCTCGTCCAAAACCTAAAATTTTCGACAAGATTGTAATAAACATTACAACGATTGTTATTTTTTTCATAAATTTCCTCTACTTAATGACTCGCCATTCTAATTCTAAATCAACATCATATTCATCTTTAACACGTTTTTTGCATTCATTGATCACAGCATGCATATCGGCAACTGTTGCATTTCCAACATTAACAATGAAACCAGGATGTTTTTCTGAAACCATTGCATCGCCAACTTGGAATCCACGGAGTTTAACTGCATCAAACATCTTCCATACATAAAGGGAGTTCCCCTCTTTGTCTTTAGGTCGTTTAAACACACTTCCAGCATTCGCAAAATTACGTGGTTGCTTTACATAGCGTTCATGACGATAATAGAGCATTTTTTCCAATGCTTCGTTATAATCACCTTCACGTGCCTCCAATCCGGCACGAAGAATAAATACAGGCATTTGCGTTAACTTTGAGTGACGGTACGCAAAGAAATCCTCATCGGGAATAATACGCTCTACAGCATCCGTTTCAAAATTATAGACATCCACCCATTTAACATATTGCCCAATAGCATATTGCCATTGCCCTGCATTCATAATTAGTGCACCACCCATGGTTCCTGGAATATCTTCACAGAATTCAAGACCCCCTAAGGATTGTTCACACGCAAACCACGCCAGACGATTCAAACGCGTTCCCGCTTCAGTTACGATTTCTCCGTTTACGAGTTCAATATCATTGAGTAAGATTGTAACAATAAATACGGTGTTTTCATCATAGTGATCACGATCAAACATCATGTTGGAACCATTACCAATAATTACAATTTCGCGATCTTTGAAGTCACGAAGTGCAGCCACCATCCCCTCAACGGATTGTGGTAAAACAACAAGTGCAGCTTTCACATCTAATCTTAATGTGTTGTATCGCTTCAATGAAGCATCTTTCATTACAAAATATTCAGTCATAAGAACTCCTTTAATAGATTATTAGTCAACTGTAAGTGTACACTTTTCTGGGTGATTATTCAAGTTCGCTAATCAATTTCGGCATATCTGCAATTGTAAGAATTCCTAAGGGTTTTTCATTCACAAATCCCCGTGTTGTAATTACCATCGCAATCATCACTTTACCGTTCTCATGCAGTTTATTATAGGTTGCGATCGCATCGTATAGCGTCGTAGTTTCTGGGAGAAAGAGGACGCGGTCGTCATTTTCATAAAACTCCAAAACATCACTCACACGCAATGTTCGCAAATCCAATGATTTGAATGCGTAATTTTCAAGAAGCCGTTGATACAACCGATTGTGAAGCAGTCCAACATATCTCTTGTCCTCATAAACGGGTACGGCAGAATAATTATATTGCTTTTGATCCTTCAGTACATCTGACAGCAAACGGTCAGCTACCGTACTGTAAACACCATCTAGGGGCAAGACATCCTTGAACGTTTTTGGTTTTTCAAGTTCCCCAAGAATATGGTCCATACTTTGAATCACTGAATCGTGCGGCTCAGCAATCGCCTCGTTGTTGCCTGCGCGATTATGAACAATCGCATTTCGGAGTTGTCCAAACTCTGTCAGTTCATTGATATAGCGAGCAACCACTTTATGTGTTTTCGCTGCCATATGAACCATCTGAGCAAATCCCACATTGGGTGTGTCCAAGTAGTCTTTTAAATACATCTCAATCTTAACGAATCCATCTACAAATTGACGTGAATTTTTTGTGTCCATGTTATTCCTCCAGAAGTGGTGTCATGATTGCTGTGATTTGTTGCTTTATTTCATTGAGGCTCTCACTATCAGGCCAATAAACATAGTACATGTATTCTGAGGACAACGTATGAACAGGTTGCATATCACCGCTTCCTTTTAAGTTGTTTTCTTTGAAACTCCACACCGTATCCCCACTAATTTGTCGGGCAATGAGTGTCGAGAGTGTCTCCGTACTTAAATTTGTATCAACAGTATTTTGTAGTAATACAGTCATTTGAGGTAACTTTGAAATGTTTTCTGGTGATATTAATTTTTGAAAGATTGCTTTGATGAGTTCTTGATGATGGATGCCTCGTGATACATCACCATAATCAATATTTGAACGCTCTCGAGCAAAGATTAAGGCTTCTTCTCCATTTACGTGATTCTTTCCAACTTTAAACGAAAGACCACCATCTGTCGTGAAATCATAATGTGATACGACATCAACGCCACCTAAAGCATCAACGATATCAACAAGACCTGTAAAATTAAGACGGATGTAATAGTTTATATCGTGACCGATGAGATTTTCCATTGTTTTTACAGAACACGATATGCCATACAATCCTGCATGGGTCAGCTTGTCCATTTCTCCACCCTCACAGCCAAGTGGCAAGTAAGAATCACGTGGAATCGATACTGTTAGTATTTCATGTGTTTGCGGATTAACGGCCAAGAGCATGTTCATATCACTGCGCGAACGCGTAACAACGTCTCCAAACACATCAATACCACTTACGTAAACTAAGAAAGGTTCATTGGTTACATCGACATCCTTAACTATTGATTGCCGTTGCTCTGTTATATTAAATTGATCAACAACCACAGTATCCATTTCAAAATCAGGCTTCAAGAAAGCAATATCAGCCACAAAGCTGCTTTGCGTTAGAATCCCGTCAATGACACCATCATAAAGCGCATCCGCAAGTTCAAGCGCATCCGCATACTCGATGATTTCGTGATCAAGATATTCAGGTTTTACACCCGAAGTCTCATCTTCACCATCATGCAGACGTACACCATAAAAACCAACCTTATCTGTCGGCTCTACAGTTTTATTGTCTTTAAGGCGTAAATAAACATACTCCACCAACTCATATTCTTTACCGGATGAAATATTATTCACCATAAATTGGGAAAAGAACACACCCAAAGCAACTACCACAATTGAGGCAGCCAACGTATATCGCCAGATTTGCTTTTTGGTCACAATCAAAACAATCATTGCCACAACAACAGTTATCAGCAAAATGATGAGTCGATAGGTGACAGGAATGAAACGCATAACCAATAAAGCATAGCCTAAAAGCACAAATGCTACGGATAAAAGTATGGTTCCAATCCGGTTCGAATTCTTATTCATAGTAACACTCACTTTCACAATTAATCCCATAAAATCACATAAAAAAATCTTGGAGAACCAAGACTATTTTATTATTTAACCTCAGCGCGGTCTACGCGGTGGGGAACTTTCCATTCTCCTGTTTGAGGATCTTTAGCTAGAGTAACTCTAGGTAATTTGTAGTGTGTTCGACGGCTATTTTTTCTAGCTTTCGAAGTACGTCTTTTTGGAACTGCCATGTTTTCACCTCCGTTTATTCAAACTTGAAATCTTTTAATTTTGCAAGTCTTGGATCAATTGCTTGATTCTTTTCTTTTATATAATCTTCTTCAGTCATCACTTGCCAACCATCACCTTCTGGATATTCTTCCAAATCGGGATGAATCGCTTTAAGTGGAACTTCTGCTAAGATTGCATCCATTATGTATGGAGTCAAATCAAGTTCTTCACCATCAACTTCTTCAATACCTTCATCCTCTGGACCTAACGGTTCAAAGCTAAACACTTCACCCAATCGAAATGAGAAATCAATATCGAATGGTGTTAATGTAATTGCGCAAGGTACTGTCATTATACCATCTATTGTAAGATCGGTAATAAATCTTGATGAATGATCGTCATAATAACCATGACCCACTGCGAAGATATCACGTAAAGCAGTGACACGTGAAGAGTCTTTCTGTGGACCTAAATCAATGACAACTTCCTCATCAATATTGATGCGTTGCGTTGTTAATCTATCTAAATCACTTCTTATAAACTTCATGTTCTCACCCTACTTTTTAACGCTACTTAATTATAGAGAAAACAAGCGGTATTGTCAAACGAAAAGAAGTGTCTTCAGCGATGAATTTTAGAAACTGGCACGATTTAAAAGAAATCCCTGTAAGTATGCTTACTTACAGGGCATTTATTATGCTTGTGATGCTGCTTCTTGTTCTTCTTTGATATTCATCCGATCAATTTTCTTAATGAATGGATAATAAACGAAGAATGACAACGTAAGATTAAATAATTGTAAAAGCGCAAGCTTCCATCCCCCAACAAGGAATCCTGAAATAATAGGTGGTGTGGTCCATGGTGCAGTGACACCACCAAAGAGTGGAACAAGACCTGTATACTGAGCAAAGTAGAGAATGAGTCCCGAAATGATTGGCATCGCAATGAATGGTACTGCCATCAAAGGATTCAACACAATTGGTGTTCCAAAAATGATGGGTTCGTTGATATTGAACAACGCTGAGACAACACTTAACTTTCCAATCTCTTTATTTCGTGCAGATTTCGCGAAGAATACCATGAAGATAACAATACCAATGGTCATTCCCGCACCCGTGACAGTCATATATTGATCCAAGAATTGCTGTGTTACGATGCGCCCACCTGCTGCAATGGTCAATTCATGACCTGCATCAAGTATCGCTTTATTGTTAAGTGTATTTGCTTGTAGGATTGGCCCCATGATGCCACCAACAATTGAAGACCCATGAATTCCAAAAAACCACATAAATGGAATAATGAATCCCATCATAATGACACCACCAAGACTATCTGTCATACCCTCAAGTGGGATTTGGATAAAGCGATAGATAGCATCTAAGACCGTTGTATCACCGAAATTCTTAAAGAGTCCATATACGATAACGGATAAAACCATAATAACAATACCAGGAATAAGTGCAGCAAAGGAGTTTACAACACCGGATGGCACACCTTCAGGAAACTTAATACGGATATCATTATTAAGGAAATAACTGTAGATCCAACCAACGACCAATCCAATGATAATTGCGGCAATCATACCACGACCGCCTGTCCATGCTTTGTTGATAATACCGCCCACTTCAAGACCATCTTTCACAACAAATGATTCTTGCAGTATTAGAAATGATACAAGTGCAAGCACTCCGGCATTCAATCCAGCATGTCCTTCATTTTTTACATACTCATAAGCGATTCCAACGACACCCACAATCGCAATTATATCGAATGTAGCACCTACTGCTTGATTCATCGGTCCAACAACGTTCATTGATTGTAAGAAGTCCACGACGGGTTGCCATGGGAAATTAGTTAAAATTAAGAATATCGAACCTAAAATTGTTAAAGGCATTGTATATAGCATACCGTTACGTAATGCCAAAATAGCCTTTGTGTTTACGAACTTCATAATGCCTGGCATTAATTTTTCATTAAAGAACTTGTCCATATTTCTCCTCCTCATTGTCGGGTTTCCCCTTTACAATACATCACCATGTGTCGCAATGACGTTTCGATACCAATCGAATGACGACTTGGGGATTCGTTTGTACGTTCCCGTCCCATCATCACTGCGATCCACATAGATAAAACCATAACGTTTACTCATTTCACCCGTTCCCGCGGAAACAATGTCCAAGGGACCCCAGGTTGTATAACCTATAATTTCAACACCATCTTCAACGATTGCATGTTTCATCTGTATGATATGTTCACGCAGATAGTCAATACGATAGTCATCACTGATTGTGTTGTCCTTAATAACATCGTGTTCACCATAGCCGTTCTCAACAACAAACAACGGAAGTTGATAGCGATCATACAACCAGTTAAGTGCATACCGGAATCCAACAGGATCGATGGCCCATCCCCACTTCGAAGTTTTGATGTAGTGGTTTTTAACCAACATACGCGACTCATCATAATCAAATTGTGGATTATCGTGTGGGTTCGCAATGGTAAACGACATGTAATAACTCAACCCGATATAATCGACTGTACCTTTACTTAGAATATCCAAGTCCACATCCGTAATATCAAGATTAAAGTTCTTCCGTTCAAAATATGCAATCATGTTTCGTGGATATGCACCACGTGCATGCACATCGGCAAAGTACAGACGTCTTTGCATCGCAACCGACGCAAGCATGACATCTTCTGGTTTGCTTGTATTTGGATAGATTGGACACATTGCAACCATACATCCAATTTTGAAATCAGGGTTTATTTTGTGTCCAATACGAACTGCAAGGGCACTGGCAACCAACTCATAGTGGGCCGCTTGGTACATTGCGCGTTCTCTTTCAGAATCATCATGAATACGAAGTCCTGAATTTGTAAAGAGCGCAAAATCTGATTTGTAATTTGTCTGATTGTTTATCTCATTGAAAGTCATCCAGTATTTTACTTTATGTTTGTACCGCTCAAAACAAACTGTTGCGAAATTTGTAAAAAAATCAATACACTTCCGATTACCAAATCCCCCGTATGCTTCGACAAGATGATATGGCATTTCGAAATGCGCTAAAGTAATGACGGGTTCAATCCCTAAACGAATGCACTCATCGAATACATCGTCATAAAATTTAAGCCCCTGCTCATTCGGTTCAGCTTCATCCCCTTTCGGAAAAATCCGTGTCCACGCAATACTTGTACGAAACGCCTTAAATCCCATTTCTGAGAAATATTCTAAATCTTCCTTATAATGGTCATAGAATCGCACAGCATCATGATTGGGGTAGTACATACCATCAATCACACCGGCGGTTATCACACGTTCTGAACCATGCTTTCCACCACTCATCACATCAGCGACACTTATCCCTTTACCATCACGATTCCAAGCACCTTCTGCTTGATGTGCCGCGATAGCCCCACCCCATAAAAAATCTTCAGGGAATTTGTCCAAACTCATTCCGTTTCTCCTTCCTTCTGTTATCGCTTACATTATAGGTTGTGATCCAATGACGAAACAATACTTCAGAGCCTTTCAGTGACAAATTCTACATCTTGTGACAAAAAAAACTGGATTCACCAGTCTTTATTGGGTGGCATTTACTTCAAAGATACGTTTGGCAATGGATTCAAGAATATGAACAACAGGCACTTGAGATGTTAGATTTACATGATCCGCCTTCACTTCCAAAGGTAAGTAGTAATTAATGTTTAAATCGGTGATTTTCGCAATGGTATTATTTCCAGAATTTGTGATGGAAATAATTGTCGTGTGCTCATTCTTCATTTGGCTGATTGCCTGAATCATCTCTTTGGTTTCACCACTTACTGATAAAGCAATAATAACCGTTTCGTCTTCAATCTTAATGGGGAAGAATGGGTCATCGATGTATTGCGTAAACTTTCCAATATTAGAAAAGTAACGCGATGCATATTTCGCAAGAATCCCCGAGGTTCCGATACCCAAGAGAAAAACCGTACTTGTCTTTGCGATAATTGTTGCCGCCTGATCAATAACGGTATTAAAGGCTTCATTATCAATGCGTTTAAAATACTCGAGAATTATATCTGTATTCGTACGCAGATGTGTTGGCTCCGCGTTTGTTAATTGCATTTTGGCGTACAACTTAAACTCGCTGAATCCTTGAAAATGAAGTTTCTTACAGAAACGCAGGATTGTTGTGGTTGACACGTGCGCTTCGTGTGCCAATTCACGGATGGTCATGGTCAACACATCATTTTGATGGGCAACAATATAATTATACAAATCCAACTCTAAATCATTCAAGGTTGCTAAGTCATCGGCATTGAACATTATGGTCCCCTCAACTTTCGTTTTAATAATATCATATCCGTAAGTGCTTACACAATTCCGAATAAGAAAAGCTCGTACCTGGGGAGATACGAGCTACGGTTCACGTATTATAATGGAACCTTTTCTTTATCTTTGGGGAAAGAATTACATGATAAGTATATGTCATTCATTGGGGTATGAATTAGGAGAAGAGTTATCATGCACGTAAGATATCTTTCTTACACCTAGATAATACACTTAATTTATGGCATGAATTCAACGTTCTTATGTTAAATTATGTGATACAAAAGGAAAGGAACACGCCTACGTTTCTCAAGCGTAAGAGTGTTCCTGAATGAATCACATGACTGGTGGTTTATTTCATTGGAGAGCCATCATGTGCTGCTCAATTTCTCCACGAGGATATTATACACGGTTTAGTGTGTGGTTTGTGAATCATTTTTATGTTTTTTGATGCGTATCGTTAGAACGACAATTCCCAGTCCTAACACTACCATATAAAGACCATTTACATTGTTTCCAACGCCAGCACCTGGCAGACCGGGTTCGCCGGGATTTGTCGGTACCGTTGGTACAAGAGGAATATCCTTGCGGTTAATTAATGTTCCAAGATCTATAATCACTGCCTTTGTACTTGTATCCGCAATCTCGAATTGGTGCACTGTGCGATCAAGAATAAATCCTTGTGGTGCTTTTGTTTCCACAAGTTTGTATTTTCCAGGTTTAAGCTGTGAAGCTGTTCCCCTTCCTTGCGCATCCGTCTTAATGATATGCGTGATACCATCAGGATCGGTAAGCGTGAACTCTGCATTCGCGAGTGGCTTTCCAAATTCATCAACTTTCTTAAAACGCAATTCACCTTGGTAATTCACCAACGTGCCAAAGGTCACGGTTTGTTTTCCTTCGTATTGTGCATCAATTGTGAAGGCATGAATTGTTGGATCAAGAATGTATCCAGGGAGCGGTTTTGTCTCTACCAATGTGTAGGTACCCGGTACAAGACCATCGACCTTAGCCGTTCCGTCCGCTTCAGTAACAATGATGGTTTCGATACCATTCGCATCGGTGAGTGTAAACTCTGTACTTCCAAGAGGTTGATTAAACGCATCAACTTTCTTAAATTCCAATGCGCCCTTATAGTTTTTGAATCCAAAAATTCGCTTCACAGCTGGAAGGCCAACGGCATGCGTATCAATTGTGAAATATGCCTTCTCTGTTGTGAGTACATACCCTGTCGCACTTGCAACTTCTTCAAAATAATAATCACCAGGACTTAAATCAGTAACATGCGCAATCCCTAAGAAGTTCGTGTGAATACCTGATGCTACTTCAATGTCACCCGTAGGGTCAACTTTCATAACACGGAACTCAACATTACCAATTGGCAAGTTCTTTTCATTCACTTTGTAGATACTTGCACGCCCCTGATAGTTCTCCGTCTTTACCACAACAGGCTGTCCCGTACCGTTTGCTTTGATGTCGATACGGAAGTATACTTTCGCATCATTGAGAACCAAACCAGATCCAACAGGCACTGATCGTTCTATAAAGTAGTAATCACCACCTGAGAGCATCTCAACAATAATCTGACCGTTACTGTCGGTTACATAGGTTCCCAATGACGTTGCAGGAGCATTTGGATCAAACCTGCTGCCATCAATTTTGAATAATTCGTATGTCGCACCCGCTACATTTACAACAGCGTTATTACTTAACGTCTTATGGGTTTTCCATAATGTTACTTTTGTTTTCTCATTGACTGCTTCGTAGGTTGTAATATTCGTTTCTGGTGTGCTCGCTGTATTGTTGACTCTAATTGGGACACCACGTGCTAGAGCCTCACTGATAACATACCCTGCAGGAGCCTTAATTTCACGTAAAATATAATCTCCGGATGTAATTGCTTCAAAAGCAATTGTTCCATCTGCTGCCGTTGTTGCTGGCCCACGCCATACGACACTACCATCTGCAGTCAACAATTCAAATATCGCGCCTTCAAGTGGGTTACCACTGCTATCTTTCTTCGTGACAATGATAGATCCTCGGAATCCATTTCCCGTTCCAGAACCTGTTGATGATTGAACAACAATAAAGTCGTCATCATCCCCTTCGATAATTTGGGTGTTCTTGCCTTCTATCGCAATACCATTGGAAACTTGATTGCCATTAATCTCATCGATTACTGCCGAATACTTCATCACATATGGTGATGTCAGTGTTTGCAGAAAGTGAATTTCAAAGGTTTGAACGCCAGTTAGCGGGTCATCATTGAAAATAAGAGTATAATCTGTGCCCTCAACAAGGACTTTGGTTGTGTCAATGGTTACCGCGCCCTTGTTATCTACTTTTGTACCAAAGAGTTTGATTGTATCTTTGAGTACCCTTTGGTTTGTTGATGGTGTATCACGAATAATGGCATCTTCTATCGTTGATTGACTGAAGTTAATATTGACAGTCCAGTCAACATTCTCACCATTTTGTTTTCCAGATTTCGCAATATGATTTCCCCCATTTGGGACTGTAACCTTACCATCGAGTGGATAATCTTTATCTCCATCGTTGAATATTGCTGTATTGGTATATTCTTTCTCGACTGTCTGTCCATCCAATGTCGTAACAAATCGTAATGCAATGTTCCCTTTTGCACGGACGAGATCGAGCAGTGTCGTGATTGTTATTTTCTCTCCAAGTCCATTTGCATTATCAGCAGGAACTATATCAAGTTTGTAAATGGTCCCTTCTTCTAAAGGATCATCTGCATGATCGATAATTTTTCCAGTATCATCAATCGTGTAATTGAACAGAATGACGGAATCTTCTTTGAGTGGCATAAATGGAAGTAGCTGGTCAACAATCGTTGCACCGGCTTCCAAAGTGCCATTGTCTTGGTTATAGTTTGCATAAACAGTCCATGTTATTTCTTTGGTAAGTGGGTTGTAGACAGCTGTCTTTTTCCCATTGTTGTTGACTTCTGTTGGAAGTTCTACATCTTGACCATCATTCGAATTGTGTGGTGTAGAATTTTCACTTTCCCATGAAATCTCAGCATTGTTTGTATAGTGTGTAATTGGCAACCCATTTTCATCCGTGAATTGGAATCCAGTGTCATATGTCATTGTAAGCTGTTTTGTAACTGTATTTGTGAATGCAACGGTAAAGCCAAGTTGTGTTGCGGTTACAGTGTAGTCAACACCTTTATTCAGAACAACACCATCTTCATCGACAATTTTTAAACTCGATTCAAAGAATTCCATTTGTGAACTGCTAAATGTATCGGTCACTACAAGGTTTTCCATCTCGTAGCGGTCTTTATTTAAGAGGATGGTCCAATGCATGACCTTATCACGGATATTGACATCCGGTTTTCCTTTAGTAATACCACCTTGTGTAATCTTTCCAGATTCACCCGTCGATGTCATTCCCTCTGCTTCAACTTTATTTGTAACGGTTTGGTTTTCATCAATAATGACGCCCGGTTTTGGGTAGGTTTCATATTTGATTTCAATCGGTTTGGTGACATCATTTGCCATCGTAATGGTCATTTGCTCTTGACCATTGACTTCAGCAACGGACACACTGTAATCATCAGGGCTAACTAACTTACGCCCTTGTGTTTGGTTTCCATTTTCATCAATGATAATCTCATACAATGTGAGTGTATCGAGATCATATACAAACCCTTCTTGCATCGTGTCTTTGATCACGGCATCTGCTTTTTGGATATGTTTCTCATTGAAATTGTATTGAATGGTCCAATCAAGACGGTGCCCTTCTTTTTCATCTCCTACTGATTTAGCAAGTGGTTTGCCATACTGTGTGCTTACATTAGCATTTGTACTACCACTTACACCATCACCAACTAAGGTTGCTGAGTTTCTAAAAGTTACACTTCCCTCTAGGTTTTCTGCGTTTACAATTTCTGTATCAAATGTAATGCGATAAGCAGAATTGATGTCATTCTTAAATCCGACAGAGAATCCCCCTTCTGCGTCAAAAATGATCTCATACTCCGATGGATCGACAGCAGCACCTTCTATAACCGACCCATCGACATTGACACCAAGATGCACAACTTTAATACTCGATTGAATTAGTTTTAATGCATCATTGCCACCAGCAGCAATAATATCTTTGACTACAGCATTGTGAATGAGTTCTTTATTTGTATTAACATCTATAGTCCATTGAATGTCTTTTCCATTGTAAGGAATCAACTCGCCGGATTTTTGAATGTCTGTTCCTTCATTTGGAACAAGTGAAATGGGAACATCAATGCCTTCCCCTACGGGGAATTCAATAACTTGTTCGGTATTCCCTTCAATTTTCTCAGTATCGAGCTTCGTATGGACTTCCATTGTCCCACTTACACCCTCTGACACACCTGTGGCAGCAAGATCATTAAACTTCATAACCACATGCCCATTCAGATCAATATCGAAACGACCATAGTCATCCAAGGTCCCAGAGATTGCAGTATAAATTTTAAACTGTTCTGGTAAATCGAATTCATAAGTATCATTTTCAGAAAGCACGAATCCTTCTGGGATCTCCCATTCGAAGAGAATGCTTACTTCCGCATCTGTTGGTACAGGATTATCTGGAGATATTTCATTTCCATCTTTATCGACAATCTTGATTGAAGTAATGATTGGTGTCACTGTTGGAATTACAGCATACGGAGATACTACCACTTGTGGTTTTGCTACCTGTGGTTCTGCTTCAATCGGTTTAACAACAGGCGTTTCTATGGTTGGCTCAACAAATGGTGTATACGCGATAACCCATGGCGTTTGTTCCACCATAAAGATAAGCTCTGGGACACTATTCGCATCACCAAAATAAGTCACAGGAATATCAAGAATCGCGTTCCCTATCTGGCTTGGATTATCAATAACTACAACACCATTCAGAATTGAATAGTTTGCGATTGTCTCACCCGCATCATTAACAAGTGGTACTGACACTTGATTTGAAACAATCAACTGACTTGGTAATGAAACGCTAAGTTCATATGGCGCTGGTTCTGTTGTCGTTACTGAAATACGAACAACAAGTGGCGCCTCATTTTCGAGAACAACGTCTTTATCAACAAGCACCCCATCTTTCATAACTGCAATATTATCAATTGACATTGATCCAGTATTTGCAGCAACAGGTTTTTGTTGCGTAAATACCTGCACAGCAACAAACAGTGCAACGAGTGTAAGTCCTAAAATTCTCGTTATTTTTTTATTCATTGTAAGTCCCCCTTGTCATAGATTAAGTGTCTCTATCTGTTTACATAATATCATTATCTTTTCGTCACAACATTTGCAATGCCTATTTAAAACGCGTTTGTATACATTATGTATGTTTTGTGTACTTTGAAGTAAGTTGACAAAAAAAAAGAAACCTTGAGGTTTCAAAGAATGCTTAATTGTGGCCATCGATTCGTCCACGTTTTTTTTATTATCCGTTGACGGTAAAGTGAATAGCCAGGCTCATTGGCATACATTGGCGTTGGTTGGATGATAAAATTGCGAATATCATCGGTTCCATATGGAGCAATCAAGTGCACATCGCCATCTTTTAAATAAGCTCCAATTGCGGTGCAACGTTCAGGAAACGATGCGAGCGCATCGACTACTGAAGTATAAGGACGCTGCAGAGGATTATGTATGTGCATGTACACTTGATTCTTTACTTCCCACTCATATTGAGGATAACGACGTTTCAAATCTGCTTGAATTGTCGCATTCATTTCATATGGGACTGCTGGATCATAAAAGACAACATCGACATCACTGACAATTTGTGGATTCTGATCTGAGAAAACATCCCAAAAATAATTACGAATGGTTCCTGCACACAAACACCCTTGTTCAAGATTCAACGCCTCAATGATCCTCAATATATGCATGATTTCTAAATTTTCTTGTAATAGTTTTTCCATGAACCTATTATACCAAAAAAAGAAGCCATTATCGGTGACTTCTCTTTTTATAATTTATAAGGGGAAAGAATATGTTCATAATAATCGAATTGTTATTCACAGGGGAATGAATATAGGAGAAGCGATTATTATGTCTGTAAGACTTATTATTTATCTTACAACGTAAGTATACATAATATTTATGTTAGCAATACGACAAGAACATGTTAGATTGTGTGATACATGCTACGGATAAATAAAACACCGTTTCCGGTGTCTTATTTATATGGGGAAAGAATATGTGTATGATTTTCAGTTATCTGATAGGAGAAGAAATTATCATACAATGTAAGTTATTATTATTTAACTTACACGCATAGTATATCGTGATAATGTGTCGATTATACGACAAGACAATGTTAGATTATGTGAGCGGTAATTGCTTCATCGCTTGATCGTATGATTCTTTGAGTCGTTGTAAGGACACATGCGTATAAATCTGCGTTGTACTCAAAGACTCATGTCCAAGAAGTGTTTGAACAACTCGCAGACTTGCGCCATTATCCAGCAAATGTGTCGCAAAACTGTGTCTAAGCATGTGTGGGTGGAGCTTTACGCGAAGGTTGGCCTGTTTCCCTAATTTCTCAAATATGTATTGAATTCCTCGAGAAGACATTGGTAAGCCCTGCTTGTTTACAAAAACATACGGATGTTCGCGGACAATCAGTTGTGGTCGGAACGTATGAAGGTATGTTTCAAGTTTTGGTGCCAATTCTTCATAGAAGAATAAAAGCCGTTCTTTATTACCCTTACCGATGATGGTTAGTGACCGCTCTGACATATTAATATCGCTGATGCGCAAATTAACGGCCTCACTAACCCGCAACCCACACGCATACATTAACTCTACAAGAACTTGGTTTCGAACACCCAAAGCATCATCATCGCAAGCCAAAAGCACTGCATTGATTTCATCATGCATTAAGAACGTTGGCAGTTTGCGATTTCTGCTTTGGACTTTGACCCCTGTGAATGGATTGGTCTGCGCACCATAGTTTAATTGCATAAACTTGAAGAATGATCGCAAAGAAGAAACCTTTCGCGCCACACTCGATGTAGAAAGCCCACCATCATACAGGTCGTTTAAATAACCATAAGCAATACTCGAATCTAAATTCAATATATCATCCTGCGAACCCAAGGAATCTAAAAACTGAGACACATCCCGTTCATACGCTTCTTTGGTATGAACCGAAGAAGTGTTTGTCATCGCAATGTGTCTCAGAAATTCATCAAGATAGTTGTTCAACTAAATTCTTTATATGTTCAACACTACGTGCTGACATCGCTTCGCGATCTTTAAGGCGGTTCGCAACAAGCCCAAAGTTCGCATTCATTGGTTGGAAATGATTTGGGTTTGCACTGGAAATATATTGTGCCATCGACCCCATCACAGTTTCCTGCGATAAACTAATTAAATCCTTGTCTTCAAGAAATTGCATCATATTCAGAGCAGCAAACAGACCACTCGCAGCCGACTCAACATAGCCTTCAACACCACTTACTTGTCCTGCAAAAAAGAGTGAGGGACGGTTTCGGTATTGATAGTGTTTGTTTAAAAGTAATGGCGACTTCAAATAGGTATTACGATGCATGACACCATAACGCACAATTTCAGCATTCTCTAAACCAGGAATCATTTGGATGATACGCTTTTGATCGCCCCATTTTAATCGCGTTTGAAAACCTACAAGATTATAAAGCGATCCAGCTGCATCATCTTGACGTAACTGTACAACGGCATAAGGACGTGTTCCATCAGGACGCTCAAGTCCAACAGGTTTCAGCGGACCAAAGAGCATGGTTTTGATACCACGTTTTGCCATTTCTTCAACAGGCATGCACCCTTCAAACACTTTAACATCTTCAAAATCACGCATGGGTGCTTGTTCAGCTTCCATGATTGCGCGATAAAAGGCATCAAACTGGTCACGGTCCATAGGACAGTTAATATAATCTTGGCCATCCCCTTTGTCATAACGTGACTTACGGTAAGCGATATCAAAGTTTACACCATCAATCGAAACAATCGGTGCGATTGCGTCATAGAAATACATTTCCGATTGACCCAGATATTCCATCAAATACTTCGAAAAGTTATCCGATGTCAAAGGACCTGTGGCAACGATTGTTGGCATATCATCCAATTCAGTAATTTCCCGATTGCTAATGGTAATATTTTCCATTGATCGAATTTCTTCAGAGACAGCTTCACTGAAACCAACACGGTCGACGGCTAACGCACTTCCAGCAGGAAGACGATGCGCTTCTCCCATTCGCATAATGATGCTGTCTAACATTCGCATTTCTTGTTTTAAAAGACCTACCGCATTGGTAATGTCATCAGAGCGAAATGAATTCGAGCAAACGAGTTCCGCAAAATTCTCACTAACATGAGCGGGTGTCATTTTGACAGGGCGCATTTCAACAAGTTCAACATGGTAACCACGTTTTGCGAGTTGATAAGCAGCTTCACTCCCTGCCAACCCTGCACCAATAACTCTAACTTGCGGTTGCTTCATCCTTTGTATCTCCCTCTTCTTTTTCTTTCTTTTTCTTTTTACTATTTTCATTTGGTTGTATGTAACGGCATTTTGGGAATGCTGAACAGCCAACAAACCATGTTCCATAACGACTCTTACGTTTTACAAGGTCGCTGCCACAGTCAGGGCATGATTCCCCTGTTTTCTCAGGTTCTGGACGTTTCTCTTGATCAAGGGCGCGATTATAGCGACACTCTGGGAAGTTTGAACATGCTACGAATTTTCCAAAACGACCAAAGCGGTATACAAGCTCTCCGCCGTCTTCCGGACATTTCTCCCCAACAAGTTCTGCTTCAACTTTTTCCATCTTATCATCAGCTTCAGCAAGCAATGGATAAAACTTATCAACAAAACGTTGCAATGCTTCGACGTTATTTTCATCACCCATGGCGATTTTATCCAGTTCATCTTCCATATTAGCGGTATAGTGAACGTTAATAATTTCCGAAAAGTGATCTTGTAAACTGTCGTTAGTCAAAATTCCTTGTTCAGTCGGTTTGAATACTTTTGTACGTGATGTTTCCGACACAGCACCAAAGGTTGCATAGGCACGGTACACAATCGTATCAAGTATCATGGAATAGGTACTTGGACGACCGATTCCCAATTCTTCCAACTCTTTGATGAGTCGCGCTTCAGTATAGCGTGAAGGTGGTTGTGTAAAGTGTTGGTTTTGTTCGATGTTACGGGCCGTGTATGCTTTCGCTTCATCAAGTTCACCAAGCATTTTATCGGTTGTTTTTTCATAATCGTAGACTTTGAGGTAACCATCAAATTTCAAAGTTGAACCACTACCATTAAAATCATAATCATTTTGTGAGAATACAACACTGACAGCATCATAAACAGCACCCGCCATTAAGGATGCCATGGTACGGAAGTAAATGAATCTGTATAATTTATACTCGTCTGGTGATAAATATTGTTTTACAGAATCTGGTGTACGTTGAATGCTTGTTGGACGAATAGCCTCGTGAGCATCTTGCGTATTGTCTGTTTTCTTACCAGCACGGTATTTTCCAACATATTTCTTACCATGTTCTTCAAGAATGTATGCTTTTGCATCACTCACAAACGAGTCACTCAAACGTGTTGAGTCAGTACGCATATACGTGATAAGACCTTCTGCCTCAGCACCCATTTCGATTCCTTCATACAATTTCTGTGCAACACGCATTGTTTTCTTTGCTGCAAAGCCAAGACGCGTTGAAGCCTCTTGTTGTAATGTTGACGTAATAAATGGTAACTTCGAATCTTTCTTACGTTCTTTCTTTTCAAGCTTTGTAATTTTGAACTCGCCTTGAACCGCATCAAAAACAACCTGCGCTTCTTCAGCATTCTTCATTTCAAGTTTTTTCCCTTTGAATCGTTCAGCACTTGTCTCAATGAGGTGGCCTTCATTTTCAAAGAAAGCAAGAACATTCCAGTATTCCTCTGGAATAAATGCATCGATTTCTTTCTCACGATCAACGATCAACTTCAATGCAACAGACTGAACACGTCCAGCACTTTTACTTTTAATCTTTGATTGCAACAACTTCGATAACTTGAAACCAATAATACGGTCAAGAATACGACGTGTTTCTTGTGATTTCACCAAGTCCATATCAATATGACGTGGGGAATCGAAAGCTTTTAAGACTGCATCTTTTGTAATTTCATTAAAGACAACACGATTGTCTTGGTCGATTTCAAGACCAAGCTCATCGGCAAGATGCCATGAAATAGCCTCACCTTCGCGGTCCGGGTCAGTTGCAAGATAAACTTGATCGGCTTTTTTAACTTTCGCCTTTAACTCTTTAACGACATCTTTTTTATCTTTACTAATTTTATACGTTGCTTCGAATGCATTATCAAAGTCAACACCAAGACCATCCTTACCACGTGTCGCAAGATCACGTATGTGTCCTTTAGAAGATACGACCTCAAAGTCATCTCCTAAATACTTCTCAATTGTCTTGGATTTTGATGGGGACTCCACAATTACCAAATTTTTCATACTTGTCACTCCTTATTTTATATATTGTATAAATCTTTCATGTTTGTCAACACTGTGGCACCTTCTTGAATCAATTGATTGCATCCAATGCCTGATGAATCCGTAATGGGGTGTGGCAAACATATAACTTCTTTGTTTAATTTCAACGTGATATCTACGGTACGCATTGTACCACTTTTCAGACGTGCACTCATCACAACCGTCTTTTCACCCAAACAAGCAATCAAGCGATTGCGAAAGGGAAAGAAGTGTTTCATCGGTCGGACACCTTCAGGATACTCACTTAATACAAGATGGTTACGGGCAATTTCATCCATTAAGCTGCGGTGTTCCGGAGGATAACAGTAATCCAATCCTGTGGCAACAATCGCAATTGTTTGATGATCCAATGCACTCTTATGTGCTTGTCCATCAATACCATAAGCAAGTCCTGAAACTATAGTATACGACATTTTTTTCGCATTCACGAAAATTTCAGTCATGTTCAAGCTATACTCACTTGGCCTTCGATTCCCGATGACCGCGATACATCGTGAATTTATCAATTCGATATTCCCCTTATAGAATAAAATATAAGGCGGACAATCCAATTGATAAAAACAAAGTGGGTAGTCACGATCACCCATGCAAAGGTAGAAACCCTCATATGGATAAGTTGGAATGGGCCGTTTATCAACAATATGTCGATGCATCTTAGCATAATCACCTTTGTAATGAATTGCAACATTTTTTATGTATTCACGCATTCTTTATCACCAATCATAAATAAGATAGCACATCGACAAATCCTAGGAATCATTCGTGTTTCGAAAAAAAAGACTAAATATCCAATGATATTTGGTCTTCATCTTTAAAACGGAATGATTCACGATGGACTGGTGAACGACCATATTTCAATATTGCTTCTTTATGTTGCTTCGTACCGTAACCCTTATGGTTTTTAAATCCATACTGTGGAAAGATGATATCGAGTTCAATCATAATCTGATCACGGATTGTTTTCGCAAGGATACTTGCGGCAGCAATTGATAACGAGCGCGCATCCCCTTTAATGATGGCCTCAAATGGTTTTGGAGCATCAATGAGCGGCATGGCATCCGTCAATACTGCATCACATGGTGCTGCAGACGCAATCCGCTCCATACCTTTTTGCGTTGCACGATAAATATTATCATGATCAATTGCTTCTGGTTCAATAATCTCAACCTGATACCATAACGCATTCTCTTTAATGATATCCACTAATTCCAAACGACGCTTCGCTGAGAGTTTCTTGGAATCATTGATAAGCTCGTTGTCAAATCCAATTGGAAAGACAACACCGCATACAACACAGGGTCCTGCCATTGGGCCACGTCCTGCTTCATCAATGCCAACGACTGTTTTATCTTCTGCCCAATATTTCGATTCAAACTCGGTTACAAGCGATCCCATGTGAGTCTTCCCAGTTTTCCATTTTGAACATCATTCAAGAATGTAATGCGAACTTTGTCATCATCAACTTCGCCACCTTCAGTCAACAAACCACGGAATGTCCCAATTTGTTGGTAAAAGTTATCATAGGAGGTCATGTTATATCGGTCTTTAAGGACTTCTTGTTTATTTTCAATCAAGTAATCGCGAGCATGATCCGTGATGAGCTCAAGTGGGTAGCCTGTGTCCTTAACAGAGCCAATAAGTGCACAATGAATCCCCATATCTTGGGACTCAAACTTAGGCCAAAGAACACCTGGAGTATCGACTAATTCCAATTCTTCGGACACTTTAATAAGTTTTAGTGCTTGGGTTACCCCCGGTCTGTTTTCAACACCAGCAGCTTTGCGTGATGCAATGCGATTGATAATACTCGACTTTCCAACATTGGGAACACCAACAATAAGTGCTCGTGATTGACGTGGACGAATCCCACGACGCGCATCACGTTCTCTTTTATCCTTGAGGACAATTTCTGATTTCTCTAATAAAAGTTTCTTTACCGCATCATGGATCACGTCAACAACCAATACAACATGTCCTTCTTCTTCCAAATGAGCGACCCATTTCTCTGTTTCCTTAGGATCTGCTAAATCTTTTTTTGTTAAAACGATAAGGCGTCTTTTTTGACCAATTGATTTTGAAAGTGCGGGGTTACGCGTTGAAAATGGTGCACGCGCATCGCGACATTCAATGACAAAATCAACAACTTTAATTTGTTCTTCAATTAAACGCATGGCTTTGGCCATATGGCCAGGATACCAGTGAACTTGTGACATCAAATCACCTTCCTACATGTCTTATTTTTGTGAATGGTAAGAATACAAAAACATCCTTACTCTTAATATCTCCTTTATTAAAGGCACCATAGTGACGTGAGTCACTTGATTTCTGACGGTTATCCCCATCAAGAAATACTGACCTTCAGGAATTGTGCGTGCAGGTAAATCATCGGTAAATTTTCGATCGTTTTCTCGTTTCCAATCATTTGCATAATCGTTATCAAGATACGGTTCTTCCACCGGTTCATTATTTACATATAAAATATCGTTGCGAAATTCAATGGTCTCCCCAGGAAGTCCAATAACACGTTTTACGATATATTTGTTTTGTTCTTTTAAATATACAACGACAATGTCAAAACGTTGAATTTCTGACATTTTAACGCCGAGTATGTTCGAAAATCCGGCTTCATGGTTATCCAATGTCGGATACATTGATAATCCTTCTACGCGGACAGGTCGTGCTAAAAACTGTGTAATTATGATTACAAGAACTAAGCTGAACGCCAAACTCTTGATAAAGTCTTTAATTAACAGTAAAAATTTATCATCTTTTTTTTCTCTCATGAACAATGCACCCCTTTATAATAAAGAAAAAGCCGTATAAATACGGCTATTAACGAATTTCTGCAATACGTGCTGATTTACCTGAACGTTCGCGTAGGTAGTATAGACGGCTACGACGGACTTTACCGCGGCGTAATACTGTTACACTATCAATGATTGGTGAGTGTACAGGGAATGTTCTCTCTACTCCAACACCTGATGAAATCTTACGAACTGTGAACATTTCAGCAATGCCACTTCCTTGACGTTTGATAACAACACCTTCAAACGCTTGGATACGTGTTTTTCCACCTTCTTGGATACGCACGTCTACGCGGACTGTTGTTCCTGAACGGAAAGCAGGAATGTCTGTACGCAATTGAGATTTTGTAATTTCATTTACTAAGTTTAATCCCATATCGAATCTCCTTTTCTTGGTTAAAATTGGTTCATAAACTCCTTATTAGCGGAACCAAAGTGCCATAAGCCTTATTAATTTACCATAAATACGCTGTTTAATCAAGTTTATACTGTAATTTATCGTGTTAAATCTGATATCTCGCCATATCTCATGAACTTGCCTTATGATAATCACTAACAAGCCGATATCCACAGTGGTTAATATCTTGCCCACCTTGGGTAGTTAAAACTCCCAAAACAGTTCTAAACAATCCCAAACATCTGATCAATGGTTGTGGTAGTCGCATCATTACTTACAAAGTATTTTGCTTGCCACTGCTGTGTTTTAATGGCCTGTGGCGCGGTTAACACCTCGACAGGTCTATACACACGAAAACCCATCTTTCCAGGCCGTGAGGTGCTCGTAATGAACCCATGCTCAAGCAAAGCGCTCTTAGGAATGATAAAACACCCTTCTGCGACTGTAATGAGTAGGAAATCAAAAATATCGGTGAATGCATATGGGATATTTTTACCATCACGTTTCCATAGTTTCACGAACACACCTTGTTTCTTGGGCGTCACGGTTCCGTCTCTTACAACAACGACCACACGGTCTTTATAAAGTCCAGTGTGGCCATCGTTGTATTCATCATCAACACAGTTTTCGAGTTTATAATTCATAGACTGCAGTTTCATAATTGCTGAAAAACTTAACACTATCAGCAACAAACTTCAGTACGCAATATTCATCCTTAGTTGCACCTTTCGAAAATACTTTCGCATTCTCATGTGCCCACAACTCATCAATAATTGCCGCGTCAGTTTCAACTTCCATATGTCCTATAAATGATGCACTTTGGAAGCGATCTTCATCCGCAAAGAATACAGATGCTTTATTATTTCTTTCATAGTCCGCAACACTTGTGGATGGTTTCTTGGTTGTAAAGTACATTACTTTCAAGCCATCACGTTTGCGAGGTTTGCTAATTGCCTTAGTTATTGGAAACCCTGCCGCATCAACAGAAGAAAGATATGCTATTGTTTGACGCGAAATCATGGGTTCTATATGTTGTTTCATAATGCCTCCTATAAGACTTAGTCATACTTATTACTAGGTAAATAATATCATAAATTAGGGGCATTGCAATTTGATTTATGATTAATTGTCTTTTCTACAATAATAATCATCATCCGTTTAACCAAAATGTTATAATAATAGCAATACAGAATGTGGAGGACGATTGTGTGTCATCAAAAATATCATTACTCACAAAGAATGCCGTAGCCATTGAAATTATCGCCAAAGATTTTATCTTTACAGATGTTGGTCAGAAAATTAAAACTGTTTCACAGTTTGAATCAATGATTGATGTTGCGCGTGGTACAATTCAAAACTCGATTAAAGTATTAACACAATCTGGTGCCGTTGTTTTGGAGTCCCGAGGACAATTAGGCACATTTATCCGTAAGAAAAACCTTAAGACGCTTTTAGAATTTGCTGGCATATCCTTTTTAATTGGTGTCATGCCCTTACCCTACTCTCGCTTATATGAAGGCTTAAGTACCGGACTTTTATTTGCGATGGAAAACAATCTAAACATCCCTGTCAACATGGCTTACATGCGGGGTGCACAGCGACGCATTCAGATGATACTGAACCAACGCTACGATTTTGCGATTGTATCAAAATTCGCCGCATTGAAGTATATCCAAGAAAACAATACCATTGAGATTATCAAAGAATTTGGCGTATCCAGTTACCTTAGCAACCACGTAATTATGTTCAGTGACTCTGGTTCAAGTGCCATTACAGATGGCATGCGTATTGGGATTGACTACGACTCCATTGACCAAGCATCACTTACAAAGAAAGCATGCGAGGGTAAAGATGTAACCTTTATTCAAGTCAGTTATACACAACTCCTCAACAAGCTCAAATCCGGTGATATTGATGCAACGGTTTGGAATGGCGATGAAATTGATGCCAGCATCCGCAATATCCATACGATTGGACTCTCATTGGAAAACGATGACAACACGATTGCTGTGGTCGTCATCGATTCAAACCGCCAGGAATTAAAGAAACTGATCAATGATCTGTTGAATATTGATGAAGTGATACATATTCAGAAACAAGTCGTTGATGGAGATATTATCCCCAGTTATTAACGGATAACACACATTCGCACTATCAAATTGACTTATTACAAAAAGTCCTCATTCACTCCGCATAGAACGGAATCTGAATGAAGACTTTTTTCGTTGCTTAATTGATCTCAAGCATGCTCTAATTTCAGTAATTCGATGAAGTTTGATATACGGTGAATTTCCCCGAATATAAGTCGACTCTCAATGCGAAGGGTTGGAATTTCTACTTCATTCTTTTGATCCGTAATACAGCCCCTCACATCACCTTTATATTGCAGCATTTCATCCGGATTTTGAAAATGAACAAAGTTAGCGCTGTGAGCGAATAAAGACATAATGCGCTTAACGACATAACGATTTTCATCACTTATTGAATCAACAACCAAAGCAATCGTCAATTTATCTTCCTTAGCCTCAATTTGTCCTACCAAACCAGGAAGAAATCCAACCACCGTCCATATGATGAATTGCGCAAACCCTTCAATACTAAACCCAGATTCGTTCCATTTTAAATAATTATTCTCCAAGTAATCTTGATTTCGGAGTAGGTAATCAACAACTAAATCATTCAATTTACTTGTTGAATTTGGAAACATCATTTGCATTCTTGTGTAAAAATGTTGATGCTGATCATAAAGGATGAATGAATTATTACGATAATTAATAAAGCAAGTCGATAGAACTGACGCATACACAGTTGAATATTTGGAGGTAATCTCAAGTTCAAATGCTTCTGCTATATCAAGTAGCAACTCAGAAACTTCCAAATGCATCACCCCGGAATTAAATAAAATCTCAGGCGAAAGAAAGAAATATACATTCCCTACCATTTCCTGGTCAATTTCAATCTTCAAATGACTTGCAAGAACATCCCATTCTTCTGCAGCAATGTTGGTAAGTATCCATTGATTAAACTTCAAAAGCTGTGCATTTTCGCGAAATCTAGCACCCTGACTGTAACGAATCAATGAAACAAACAACATCATTTTTCCCAAGGATTCTGCGCCATGAAGTTCCGCAATATCAAATTTTTCGATTGTTATATGTTCGATTAACGAAAAAATTCTTTGAACTTCAGCATAAATGATGTTATCAACTTTCTGTTTCTCGAGAAAATATTGTACAAAGAAATTTTGAATGTTAGACTCTTGACCATGAAAACGATAGGGATTGGAATTGATTTGAAAGCCAATTAATTTGAGACTCTTGTTAACACGATTAATTGTTCGTTTCAGCGTCGACTCACTCATATGAAATCGTTCTGCCAACTCCCCTTGCAGGTAGGTGCTATCATAGAAAATCGCTTCAAGGATTTCAAATTCAATTTGTTGTTCATAAAACTGCCGGTAAATTGATGTGTCATCAAAATCTACAATCATCTCATACACAAGATTCTTACTCTGTTCATCAATCATTATTTTCGGCACATTATAGAATGCATTGATATCCTCAACGGCTTGAACAATTGTACTTTGCACACATCCAAGCTCGTTCGCTAAGTGCATTACATTCTCCGATGTTTTATAGATATACAGTCGTTCCATTATTGTAAGTTGTCGCAACGAAGCCGCATTAATCATCGCTCTCACAAGAATCACCTCCTGTGTCAAGGTTATTATATTGTGTCTTGAAATTCAATCGTTTTACACCTTGTTACTCGAAATTTGAGTATTGGGATTATAACATCGAATAGAGCATTATTTTACTCGAGTTTTCAATACCAAAAGCTTCGACCAAAAGTCGACTTTCAACATCAGATAACTTACACGGTTGTATCAGTTACCGGCATTCTTAGAAATACGAATTTGTGCCCTAAATACTGGCTCAAAATACATTTAAGAATACGATATATGGTATAATTATAACATCTATCAAAGTGAGGAAATTGAATGAAGAAAACATCTTACAGTAAAATAACAGTAACCTTTCTGCTGATCTTATACCTGTTGCTTATTCTGGCATTCACGATAAACGCAATTACGTTATCAAATCAGCACGAACGCAATGAACAGGAATACATTACATCCTTAGAACTTGAAATTAAGGACACTATCGATAAAAACAAACACAATACTGCAATGCTTCGTGAAAAGCTCAATGCTATTACCGAGACGCAATCTTTGGAAATCAGTCTAAACTCAAGCGAGGAGGTTATTTATGCGACAGTTCCTTTTTCTGATGTTTACATCAAAACTGGAATCTTAAATCGAAATGCCATTATCTATGAAGCACAAGGAGAATATGATACCTTCGATTTATGGTATGCAATCTATAAGCCCGATACGTCATCAGTAACTTCGACATACTTACTACGCCAAACAATCTTTGTTGGTTTTGGAAGTCTTATTACCCTTATGCTGCTTTATCTCTTGAGAAATCGTCTTCGCGCTCCTCTCAATCAATTGAAAACTGCCATCTCAGCGATTCGAAATTATGAATTCGACCGCATTGATGCTGGCAGCGATGTCATTAATGAAGAACTGTTCGAATTCTCCCAAGAATTGGAGCACAATATAAGTCAAGTATCACAGAAGTACTCACAACTCGAAATTTCATTGGAAAGAAAAAGAGAACGTCTCGCCAATACTATTACCGTTTCAAAATCTTTTATTCATGACTTAAAGTCCCCGATCTACCAACTTATGCTTGAGAACGAATTGTATTTGTCGCGGCTCAAACATCCCTCACAAGAAACAACAGATATTGTAAATCTAAACTTATCACAAAATGTGCGCCTCATGAACCGCATCAACGAAGTCCTAGGCATCCTCAAGGAATCCAGTTTCGATAATGCGTTAACACAAGAACACTTTGATGTCATCCCCGTTTTCTTTGAAATCATAAAGGGATTTAAGCCAATCATAATGACCAAAGATGTTACACTAGACTACATCACTCATGACACGCTCTTTCTTACTACAAACAAAGCTGCATTGCAATTGTTAATGCATAACTTAATCTCAAACGCATTAAACTATGCCACCGACCATTCTGAAGTATCCATAACCATCACTGAAGAAGATCACGAAGTCATCTTTAAATTCAAAAATCAAAGTTCACCGAACAATATTAAGAACATGCGTCTGAGCGAAAACTTGTTTTCCAAGTCCCAAGCCACGCTGGGTAATAAATACAGCAGTGGTAATGGTCTGTTCCTTATCAAAGACCTTTGTATGATTTTGAATGCACAATACAACCTAAACACTGATAACGATGAAATTTGCATCTTAATTCGACTCCCAAAGGATGGCGCCTATGAAATCCTTTAAATTGACACTAGCTCTATTCAGCTTACTTCTTGCGACATGCACTGTTATAACACCGCTTCATGCAGAAGAAGACGTGTTGACACCCGAAGAATTAAAACAAGTTAAGGAAGCAGGCACTTATTTCACAATTGTTTATACGGTGGATGACCAAGGACGTCAACACAGTGAACGTGTACCCATAACCATTGTTCTTGATACAACTATTCTTAACGATGCCAATAACGAAGGAATCGATGCGCATGATTTCCGCATCCAACCGGATGTTGACATCGAATCTTTAGATCCTACCACACTCATTAATCTGGCTAATGCACACGCATGGGATTTAAGTACTGGTACAAAGATCCCAATTACAACTGTGACAATTACACCCATCCAAGACAGAACTGGGCACATAAAATATGCCACCGACAAAGGAAGCGAAATATCTGTGACTGTTCACGTTTTTGATACTGTTGTCTTTAACTTATCGCAACAAAACCTTCAAAATAATTCATTCGAGTTTTCAAACCTATCTCAGCAATCAATACCTTTACTCTTGTTACTGATACTTCCATTCGCATTCTACTTTATCACTTTATTGCGAATTCGAAACGAAGAAAAGGTTGTTGACTCACTCTTAGAACAACGCGCAGAGATACAATCGTAGTACTCTATCCTTTGCGTAAAAAAACCAAACTGAAGCTGTCCGATTCTTTCGGCTCATGCTCCAATTTGGTTTTTTTGTGTATGAATGCTTAAATCACAAGGTTTCTCTACCATTATATGAAGAAACCGCTACTTCTTAATTACTACTCACTCCAACGGTATCCTTGTCCTTGGACTGTAGCAATCGAGAACAATCGTAACTTCGTGCGCAGATTTTTTATATGAACATCAATAACACGTTCATTATCCCCTTCTCCCCACAGTTTATCGATGAAATCTCGACGTGTTATGAGCACATTCTTATTTTGTAGGAGGATCTTAAGAATTGAATATTCTGTTGGGGTCAGTTCGACGTTTTTATCATTACGCATTACCGTTCCAGAAACCAGATCCATTTCGAGTTTTTCTTCAATGGATACAAGTCGTTCAACACGGTTTTTCAGAACAAGTGTATTCGAATCTTGCGATAGATTTCGAACATACTCCATGACAATCTTGGCAGGTTTTCCCTTAACAAGAAATAAATCAATATTCTCTGAAATTGCCCGATATTCATTTTGAACGGTTGGATTACCAGTTAGTACAATTGTTTTAATACCTGGATGAACATTCTTAGCGATATCGGATAGTTGAACTCCATCGATGGTATCGATGTACAAATCCGTTATCAAAAGTGATATATCTTCTTTAGAAATAAGGGTTATTGCTGAAGTGCTGTCATTGGCTGACAACACTTCAAACCCCTCCTTCTCTAGTAAATCAACAAAGAATTTCGCATATTCTTTATCGTCATCGACAAACAGAATTGGTCTCATATTTTCACTACCTTTCTCACTAATTCGTGTTTTCCTTAATTACTCATTTTCGAGTTCTTTTTTCTTTTTTGAAGCAAGTAATGCGATTGCACCCAACCCTACTACGAATAGCCCTCCAAGTGTAATGTGTGTATTCGCAACACCCGTACTTGGAAGAACGGGCCCTTCAGGTGTAATGACAGCTGCATCTTGCTCGATTACGATTGTTACTGTTTTCTCAGCACCACCTACAATACGCGATAGTGGATTTAATGTTGTTAGGTTTACATTGATTGATTCACCATCAACATGATCTGTTCGGTTCAAGAATGACTCGAGTTCAGTTTTGTTGGCGATAAATACTGGTAGGTCAATAATTCCTTCCAATGCATCATCTTTCCATGCTTTTGCTTCTACTGCTTTAAGAATCGTTGTTTCAATATCTCCAGTAGCAAGCAGTGTTCCTAAATCTTTCGCATGGATAACAATACCCTTAGCGTCGATATGGAATGTTGCATCACGGTGAATTGTTACAATCACTGTGTGTGTTGCTGTATTACCAACAAAATCAGTTGCTGTAATGGTTACGGTATACTCGCCAATTGTTGCAAAGTCTACAAGGTCAAAGTCAGAAGTAACGGTTACTGGGTATGCTTCCGCAGCATTGTCACTTGTGATAAGGCCAATATTTGCATAGAAATCTGCTTCAGTAATAACACTGTCAACAACGTATGTTTGAATGCTTCCACCATCAATTGTAGGCGCAACATCATCAACCATTGTAACGGTGATAATAACTGTTGATGCGTTTCCAGATTCATCTGTTGCAGTAACGGTTACTTGGTATTCTGCACCGGGTACGATTTGATCAACCACAATATCGAAATCCGTTGTGATTGTTACATTACCCAGTGAGTTGTCATGGGCCGTAACATCAACAAGTGCCAAGAAATCTGCTTCACTGATCGGTGTATCAATGTTAATTGCAATATCACCTTGCGTTGTCTCAATAACGGGTGCGATGGTATCTTCAATCTTCACTGTTACGTTTGCAGTTGTTACATTCCCTGCTTCATCAGTTGCTGTTACGGTTACAATTGTCTCACCTACGATGCTTTGATCAACTTGATCAAAAGTTGTCGTAATTGTGACTGCATTCGAGTTATCCGTTGCAGTGATTCCAGCAGCCTTACGGAATGCTTCTTCACTTGTGTTTCCATTGATTTCAAGGGAAACATTACTGTTTAAAACTGTGAGTTCTGGCGCAATGGTATCTTCTACAGTTACCTTAACGATAATATCTGTAGCGTTACCAGAACCGTCAGTCGCTGTAATTGTTACCAATGTCTCACCCAATTGACTCAAGTCTACTGAACTGAAGGTTGTGGTGATGGTTGGTTTAACGCCTGAGTTATCATCGAATGTTAGTTTCGCAAGCTTCATAAAGTCAGCTTCCGTTAAGACTGAATTGATTTCAACTTTTAAGTCTGCATTAGCAGCTGTTAATGTTGGATCTGTTTCATCTTTAATGTTAACTTCGACAATTTGTGAACTTGTATTACCTGAACTGTCTTTTGCACTAATGGTTACTTGGTATTTCCCAAGCACTCCCATATTAACAACAGTATCAAAGTCTGAAGTCAATACCATAGGTTCGAGTGAGTTATCAGTTGCACTTGCTCCTGCAAGGATCATGATATCATCAGCATCGATGTCATTAACTTCGATATTTACAATAAGATTATTTACAACTAGAACTGGTTTTGTTGTATCGATAACATTGACTGTTACAGTCTTTGTTTCGGAATTTCCAGCAGCATCTTTTGCTGTAATTGTGACTGTTGTTGTTCCCAATTTCGTTTGGTCAACAATTGCAAAGTCATGTGTTGGGGTAATTGTTACACCCGAGTTATCGGATATTGTTACTTGTGCAGCTACTAAGAAGTCTTCAGCTGTTGTACCACCATTGATTTCAATATCAACAATAGCTTCACCAACAGTAATCACTGGTGCTGTTTTATCAACAATGTGAACAATGAATTCAACTTCAATTGCTTCATTATTAGAAGCATCTTTTGCATTAACAGTGACAACATAGTCACCAACAATATTTTGTTTTACAGCATCAAGCCCAACGATTGTTGGCTTAACCGATGCATCATAGTTATCACTCACAACAATGGTTGCCAATGCTGTAAGTTCTTCAAGTGTCTTGTGATCAGCAGCAACTTGGGTAACTTCTAATGTTACATCTTTAGCTGTAATCACTGGCGCTGTTGTATCAACAACATTCACAGTTAAGAGGGAACGTACATCGTTTCCATCACTGTCGGTGAGTTCATACATGACTGTAAATTGACTGATACGGTTTAAGTTCATATTTGATGGTAATGTAATAACAACATCATCAACACCCAGACCTGCGTCTTCAGCGTCAGTTGCAGACTTAATGTATGTTTTCGCATCAAATCCCGTTGTCATAACTTCCCAATCCACTTCTGTTCCCACAAGTTCAAGAACAGGCGGTGTATTTGGTGTTACCGTAACTTCAATTGTATCCGATGCAATATTTCCATAGATATCTTCGATTGTCAGTGTGATTGTTGCTTTACCCGCAGCATTTCCACTTACATAACCATTTGATACCGAAGCAATGGTTGCATCACTTGAAGTCCATTTTACAGATTGTTTAATTGAATCAAAGATTGCAGGTTCGATTGTAAATGCTAAATCTTCACCATTCTTTGCAATGATTGTTGTTTCTGTTTTAGTAATATTTGCTTTTAATTGCGTTGCATCATATTTAATGAGGCCCGCAGAGATCGATTGTGATGTCTTCTTCGTCGAGTCAAGCACAACAGTTTTACCTTTGTTGTCACCTGTAAAGTCTACATCAGAGTCAACCGAAACATCCGTTCCCTTGTTCTTTAATGTAAACTCGTATCCAGAATCAAGAGCTCCGTTGAAATCAACGTAGAAGTCACCATTTGAAAGGCCTTCAAATGCATACGTTCCACCTGCTTGAGTCAGCGTTGTTTCTGCTTCCACAAATTTTCCTGTCGTATCTTTTTTATAAAGAACGACTGTTTTACCAGCTAAGAATGTATCTCCAGAATCATAGATTCCGTTAGCATTAACGTCTTCAAAGACGAATCCACTTACTTCACCAATTTCAAGGCGCGCACCAACACGTGATCCTGAATCCCATCCTGCATTACCAGCATCATAGAAGTAATATGGACGGAAGTCATTAACTTTCCCAAGACGTGCTTCAGTTTCTGGTGCACCGGCTACTTCATCAACTTCGTACTCAAAGACGACCGTGAATTTCTCACCAGGAACCATGTTTCCGGATTTGTTAACAACACGAATCATTGATGCATCAGCTAATGGACTCGATCCATAAGGAGCACCAACATAGTTGTCTTTATTTGTTGCAGCGTTTGAATATGAAATCTCATAATCACTCATTTTCTCTGCAGTAATATCATTGCCATCAGCATCTGTGATTAGAATTGTAGGAGCACCATTGAGTTTCATGTTCCAATCAAATGGTGTTGATTGGAATTCTGTCCCAAAGTCATTACCTGCTTTAGGTACAGGAATATAAGTTGTAAACTCTTTAACGCTTGATTCCTGTAGATTGTTCAACATAACGATGTTATAGTCAGCAATTGTTCCTGGTGTAAATCCTACAGCGGATTGGTCATCACCTGGTACAAATGAAGGTTGGCGATCAGCTCCTTGAGGTTGGATGAAAGTATCTATAATAAGTTGGTTTTTCGAAATAATTGATAATATATTGTTTTGCGCAGGCCAAAATGTATCTGAAATACTTCCATTTTGATTAATATCGTTTGAATCAGTGACGATTGCCGGAAAACCACTTTGTCTTTGCAGAACAAGATCATTTGTACCGTCATTTACAAAAATTAAATCACTGAACGAGTAAGATCCTGATGCAGATAGAGACGCTAGATAGTCATATTTAATTGTCACCGTTCCAAACCATGTTGCAGAATCAGCGCCAAAATAACCACCTATTGGAGAATTAATATCTAATTGCATATAACGTTCTCCATTGCTGAGAGAGTATTCTTCACCAATTTCGTAATCATATAAATCACCAAAACGATTCTTAATTTGGAAACTCTCACGATCAATTGATAATCCATCTGGGAGTTTAAAAAATATGCTAGCTTGTTTTATACCTACACCATTTGTATAATGATATAAATTATTTCCTAGTGATAGGCTGACCGTTTTCTTGTCACCAGCGAATATAGTATTATTAGCAATATTTGGTCCAATCACGGAGCCACTAACTGCGCCCCGTCTAATAATATGGTCTTTTGAGTTGATGGAGCCGGGATGCACTTGACCACTTTCATCTCTAGAGTATGTTTGTACTGTCATCGTTGCATTGCCAGTATCCTTAGCTAATCTACCGATCATTCCCGCATGTGCCGATGTATATCCAATTTCGGAAGTACTGAATTCATATCCCTTTTCGACATCTCCAAGTTCAATTTCAACTTCTGTGAAGAACTCATTCGTATTTAAACCAACTGACCCTATGCTAATTTGAGTTATATTTCTTGAGCCTGATTCTTCTCTGACTTCTATTTCATTAGAGGATATCACTCTCCAAGCATTGTTTTGATTAGTCTTGTAACGTATTACTTTAGATTGTGCGGTTTCCATATTAAACGGAAGACTAATTTTAGCTGTTTGATAATTTGCAGTTGTTTTAATGTGCAGAAATTGGTTCTCTTTGATTGAAGTAACATCATTATATACCTTAATCGGTACGTTCAAATCAAAATAATCATCCGCAATATTAGAACTGTATGACGTATTAGATGACACAAACGATAATCTATTTTCAATATCTATTGGATCAATTACTATTATTTTTCTATGAATGGAAGGTTTTGTCTCATTCTCTGAATGTATTACTGTACCATCATAGGTTGTCATAGTTACCGACGAAACCTCAGGTCCACTAATTTGATGAATTCCAGGCTCAAGAAATGATCCATCGAGATGCAATCCGACCCTAGCTGCACCATATATATTTGTAAGTGTAATTTTTGCATGACCTATTTCATCATCATACACAACATTTGTGATTTTTCCATTGGAATTGGTTGCTTTTATAAATTTCATTCCGATTGGATAGTAAATTGAGTAAGTTTCTTCAGCAGCAAATGTATCAGCAGGATAAAATGCACTGTCGCTATATCCACTTACGCCTTTTTTTTCATTGTTATAGTCTATTATCGATTCATCACCTTCAACCATTGTGTGGTCAAGACTAGAGTTATATGATATTTTATACATGTAATCACCCGTAGCAAGAACACTTTCGCTAATTGAGTCAACAACTGTGCCATTTATAGAAGTCGAAACTTCAATTGCATTCTCAATCTTTTTTTCTCCATAATATATAAATGGGTCTATTGATATTTTTGTTCTAGTCAAATCTGATTTTGTAGATGTTGGTACGACAGTATACTTGACAGTTCCTAGACTCGCAGGATAAAACTCATGGCGCACCGGTTTCTCCACTGATTCATAGAAATTAACATAAGTTGATTCCATGTCAAGTTCCCCGAATTTCTCAATTGCATCGGACTTAACTTCATATTTAGAAAAAGACATCCCCGGTGCGAGCTTAATTTCAATTTCTTTAACGTTTTTATCATCACCTAAATAATCAGCCTCCACGCGGAAATCATACTCTTGCTTTATTTGCATACCTACACTTGGGTTATAACCGTAGATTGTGACAGTTAGATTTCCCTGAGTAATCACGTAGTCATTTCCTACTTGTACTCCGGTTTGTTGAATATCAATTGATGGCGAGGCTTGTTCTAGCGGTAATATAGATTCAACCTCCTCATTAACCTCGACGTTAAATTCGTTCACAACAACTGTGAAGACTTGTTCAAATACTTCTGGCTCGTCTTCTTCAATTACAATTTCTTCATCAGTTGTTTCAACATGATCATTCACTTCTTCTGAGTCAACATCATTCTTTACATAACGTAAAGTGAATGTATATTCACCATTCGCTTGTGCTAGATAGCGGTATGATTTCGCACCTTCTAGCGTAAAGATTTCTTCTTCTAGAGTAAGATCAAGTATCTCGATACCTTCCTTACCTGTAAATTCCATATCGACGAGAACATTTGATTCATCATCGCTTAATGTTTTCGTAGTTTTTACGGATACATCGTCATTACTGATTTCACTATCATTATTGGCAAACACCGTTTGTCCATTTAATGATGTAATAGTGATTAAACCAGCGAGCAATATTCCTAATGCTTTTTTTAATCTCTTATTCAAAATAATTTCCTCCTTGTTTGAATTATTCGTTTTCTGAGTCGGTAGCGTGTTCAGAATTAACGTTGAATTCTAACCCTATACTACCTTGACTCAGTATTTAATTCGGTGATTTGTTCTTAACTGTATTGAAAGTTTAACTAATCGGTGAATTTTTGCGTGTTTGTTTGTTATATGTCTGTTTCTTCATATTATGCTTCATATTCTTCATAACTCTATATTTCTCGTTATTCGATTCACATGCTCTTATGTTACAAAGCACTTTTACTATTAGATGTTCCGATTAAATGATAAATCGAGATAACGGCCATCTACTTCCATTGCGGTTTACTCATTTTCATAGTTGTTTTATCCCCTCTCGTTGATGTGTGATTCACAATACATCTTCCTCACAAAACTAATATATCAAATACTTTCGATACTGATAAGTTCACGAATTTTCGAAAATGAAAATATTTGACCTCCTTCAAAATAGATTTGTTTCCCAACGTTAAAAGGCACAAAAAAACTGCCAATCGATCTGATTAGCAGTTAATAATATTCAATGTTTGTGATAGCTTATTTCATTATCTTATCAAGAAATGATGTACCGTGTTCAATTTTAGTACCAAAATAATCTGCAACAGTTTGACCAACATCTGCCATTGTATCGCGTTCACCAATATCAATAAGGCCCTTATGCTGTGTCTGTTTGATCAAAAGCGGTACTCTTTCGCGGGTATGACGCGTGTGTCCAATGGTCGGATCATTACCATGATCTGCCATCACTACAAGAAAATCTTGAGGATTTAAACAATTAATGAGTTGTGCAAGCTTTCGATCCGAAACATTCAGACGATCAATATAGCGCTCTGCATCTTCAGCGTGGCCTGCAAGATCGGTTTCTTGAATGTTTAGAAAAAAGAATCCTGTTGTGTAGTCCTTCATATCCTGAAGCAGTGCATCAAAAGTATCTTCCGTGTCCACACACGCAAAACTTGTGCCCTTTGGATTGTAGATGATATTTTCAACTTTACCATAAAAATGATTTTCTACACCGATGTTTGCCAATGCAATTGGGACTTGCTTACTGGTATCAACACCATAGCCAATATGAATGACATGATAATTCTGATCGTAAACACCCGATCCCGGTGCATCAATGCCAATAAAATCACCGCTAACAACAATATTATCAAGAATCCGTTCTATGGTAACACCCGACCCGCCAAATGCGATGACGCGGGGCACATGAACATGTTTCCGCACGATTTGTCCGACTTGATCAATTAAATCGAATCCACAGTAATCCAAAGCACCGACAACATTGATTGCTTGCCCCAAATCAGTTTCCATGTTGTCGCCAATACAAATAACATCATTAACTTTTAGAAGCGACAGTCCACCACGACTTACACGTTCAACTGTGAATCCTTGTGAGAGCAAATCCGCTTCAATATCGTCAAGGTGCCGTTGAATTTGAGTGAATAACGGTTTCTTTGGATCGGTTCCGGCAATCTCCTGATGTCCAAAATAGGAATCTGCGCCAAAGTGTTTCAAATTACTCTTACCGAAGATGGCATTCTTACTTTTTGGAAAACCAGGAACATCTTTATTGAGTGCATTTATCAATCCCAAGTCAATCAGAGTTGGCCACTGTTTCGCAGCTGGATATTCTAACAAATGGAGACAGGTATTAGACCCGATATCAGCTGGACGCACTTCGGGTACATCTGCCATTGCTCCAATACCAAAACTATCAAGCACAATCACAATAAATCTTCCTTTATTCATAGACTTTACCAATTCCGTCATAGACTCCTAGAAGTTGAGGGTTGTGTGACTGGATCCCTTCGATGAGAACAACCTTACTTCTCGTAACAAACATTTGAAAACGGAAAGCCATGATTACTGTTGCACTGACCGGTTGTTCGTGATCAAGTTCAAAATAGTAATCAATGCTATCATCATTCACGGGAATGACACCATCTCTTGTTTCCAAGGTTCCATCATTAATCAGAGCATGCTTGACGTGGGAGCGACGATAGTGTCCACCACCATACGCATACGACTTACCACGGAAATTATGAGATACCTCACTGAGATAGATAACAGCAGGCAATTCTTCCAAATCATGATACGCATGCGCTGGTGTGGTACCGGTAAGTCCATGTCCTGGTTCCCCCATGTTTCCTTCCCCTTCCGCCATCACGCGAATGGTTGAGACGCAGGTTGTTGAGGGCACATTGATTTGCGTCACCTCAAGCCCTCGTTTACGCATCATTCCAACCGCTTCAATAACGGTTGTATAGTTGGGTGTCTTCTCAACACGACCCGTATTCGCATCATACAAATAGCACGGGAAGGCAGTTGCACCAACAATGCGTACATGCGATAGTTGGGCAACCTGGTCCATGAACTCATCAAGACGCGTCAAATCGATTCCAGACATCTGGCCACTGTAATACAAATCACTCGCATCGGATACTTTTACAATAATGTCTTGTACCTTGCCAAGTTCTTGTGCGGCTTCATGAATTTCCAAAACTTTATCAAAGGAGAACACTGTGAAAACTTCGACACCATAGTCTATAACGCGTTTGAGTCCACGCTTGGGTGGTTGAACAAGGTGTCCAACGTTCCCAAGGGGTATATTATGGTTCATCATAATCTCTGCTTCTCTGAAATCAACAACAACAGCGCCACGATATCCCATTGCTACGAGTTCCTTCGCAATCAAAGGGTTACGTCCGAGTTGCTTGAGCATGAAGTAAACATCCATATTATTGGCATGCGCCGCTTCAAGGATTTGTTTTGCATTGACACGTAAAACATCCATATCGATAACATAACTATCGGGTTCCAATATTCCTTTTTGGTGTAAGTCAATCGTGACATCAATCAGAGCACGATTGCGACGGTTAACAGTATCTAAGAACACGATATCACCTGCTCAAGTGCTTCCTTAATGATACGAATAACAGTATCGGCACCACTACGCATCGGATTAATACGGACCCAATATTCCGAAAACGCTGGATCAGATGCTAGCATCGTTCCTGATACACGATAAATCATCGGCACGACTTCATATTTACTTTCCGCACCAACAGGGTATGCAGCAGCACCATGTTGTGCTGTTGCTTCGAGAATTTGCTTTGCAATTGGTTCGCTAAATTTAACCAGTACAACTTTTGATTGGGCATTCACAACCACGGCTTCTTCAACACCTGTAATTTCACCCGCATTGAGACGTTGGGCAATCTTGTTAATTTCTTGCGCTTGAACAGCAAGCGCAACAGGAGCATACACCAATGAGCGCATGGCTTCCATCGCTTCAAACCCTTGTGTTTGTGTTCCGCCTGAATAGTGAAACTTCCGAATGCTCGCAATGTTTTCACGATTTCCAACAACACATCCAATGCCTTCTGGACCTAACAATTTAAACATCGAGAAACAGGACATATCAGCACCCAATTGAGATCCAATTTGCGCCACTTTCATAACGGCGTAATTATCATCAGTTACGATGGTAACTGCGCGTATACCCTTAATGCAGGCAATAACTTCATCCATATCATAACTATCTTCCAAACTTTGTCGTGTGTATTGAATGAGTGCAGTTTGAATATCTGCATGTTCTTGAAGCGTTTGTTTTATGGATTCAAGATTATTAAAATCACAACTCACAGCTTCCAAACCTAAATGTTCAAAAGTAGTGATGGTTGTTGAATAGATTGGCGATGTGTGGACCAAGACTTTATCGCCTGACTTTGTACAGCTTGCCAAGCCTTCACGAATTGCTGAAGTTCCCGCACCGCGAACAAAACAAGCATCTTCCGCATCAAAGAGATCAGCAAGTACACGCTCGACCTTACGTGTTGTTTGCGGCTGATTTCCAGCCGGGTGTACACCCAAATCCCCATTTGTAAGAATCTCATAGCCATCAAATTCACGCGTGATTGCATCAACAAGTTTGAATTGCATCGCAATCGCCTGGTCTATTGTAAGGCTTGGTAATGGGTGTGCTTTCATCGAATTTCACCTCCGAAAATACGTTGCGGGTTATCATTAATCATCATTTGAATGGATGCCTCGGTGATGCCTTCTTCACGCAACATGGGAAGGAAATCTGTGAAAAGATAGGAGTATCCAATACCACCTTGATACTTGAAATTTGACTTACGAGTAATATCCAGTGCCAAAGTAATGTGATCGAGTTTTCCTTCATCTTGAAGTTGTTTTAAATAAACCGCACGTTCGCGATCTGGAAAGTAGTTGTTTTTGCCAATAGTATCAAATGCCACATTAAACCCCATATCAATCAATGTACGAATTTGATCGAGATTCCCCGATAAATCTTGATGACCAATAATTACTTTACGTGGATCAATACCATGTTCTACAAAGAATGCAGCTTGCTCTAAAGCAAGGGTTCCTAAGGATGTATGGGTTGAAATAATTGCACCCGTTTCTTTTGCAGCAAGAACTGCAGCCTCAAATACTTTACGTTCCATTGGTTCCATAACATCAACACTTGTACCAATTTCTCCAATAACTTGCGCCTTTGTATCCGTTCCATCAATACCGTTACGAATTTCATTCACCATGTGTTGCGCAAGCTCTTCAATACTTTGTTCATAAACAAATGCTGGTAAAAATGGTTCCTTATAGAATCCTGTTGCTTGTACAATGTTGATGCCTGTTAGATCAGCAACACTATTTACATAGTCAACATTGCGGCCCATCCCCATAGCTGTAACATCAACGATGTTACGAACACCCAGGTCATACAAATCACGATATTCTTGAACTGTTTCATCAAAACAGTCTAAGAAACAATCAGGATTGTTTTTTACTTTCGACAAATCAATGGTTGTATGTTCATGAATTAATGTTAATCCCTCTTTTAATAGTGCCATTCTTACCTCCATAATCAGTATTTTTCAACTGAAAAATAACGTTCTTCTAATGCTGAGCGTTCAAATTGGATCCTTTTAGCCATTTCAAACATGGTTTGAATATGAGCTTCCTCCGATTTGCAAATCATCAGTATCCCCACACTTAAATCCTGAGTAGGAATGATTAATGCGCTCAACCCTAACATATTTACAACTGTTAGATAATACTTATATCCTTGCATTTGGTATTCTTTCATTGCTTCTGAATAGTGACCCATGAGCGAATCACCATATTCAAACAAATCAACCGGTCCCTCAAAACATACTAATATTTCCGCATCAAAATTAACGGCGTCCAAATCATTCATCAACGCTTGACGGGATGACGCATCGTAAGTAAGTTCTATGCGTTCAGCCTTTGGAAATGTGGAAACGACTGTTTCAAATGCCGCCGTATGAAATACATTCTTTGACTCAGCAATACGCATGGTGAGTGATTTTGAATGAACAAGCGGCAAACTCAGAGCAACAATATTTTGGATTGGTGCCAGTGTTTTTGAAATGAATCCTATTGAGGGTTGAAACGTAATATTGTCTGTTGATTTCTTTGAATACTGTGACAATGCTTCATTACAGATGCGTGGCGATATAAATCCAAAAAGATTCAATGCAATTGCCGGTCCCAAAACAGAGCCACCGCCATCGGTTCCAATACCAATATCGTTAATACCTTTAAATACATTTATTGCTGTCCCACTGGATGATCCAGTCATGAGTCTTCCTGTGATGGGGTTGTGCAAACAATGGTCAATCGCACGACCACGTTCTGACATCGCATCGCGTGTATGCATGAGGTATCCTGCTTTTTCCAACGTCTTTAAATATTCAAAAGGAATTACGTTGGTGTTTTTAACACCAACGTAATAAACTTCTTCACCTTTTTCAAGGCGGTCGGCACATTCCCGGATAATATTTGGGTATGCTTCCACAACAGAAGGTTGATTGAATGTATTGAAAGATTTAATTGCGAAATTTGCTATTTTATGTGTCATTGGTTAAACGGGTAGAACCCAAAGTCCCATGACCAACAGAATATTAAGAAGAATACCAAATGCAATCGCTGCAACAGGACCAACAGCAAGATCAACAATAGGTTTCTTAGATTGCTTGTTCAGTAAGTAGAAGCCAATAACAAAGAGACTACCTATGCCATTTGCCATTGTATTTGCGGCAGTAACACCACCGACTAACAATGCTACTTCTAGAACTTTACTCATCGATGTACGGATGTGTTCTCCCATTTCACGAACACCTGGGAATTTATCCATACCTTTTGCAAATGCATTGATTAAAAATACTTCGATAACCATGACGACAGCACCAACAACGAATGCAAATAATGGGTTACCATGAAGCAAGATACCAATTGCAAAGACAAATGTTGCACCCGCAGGTCCATAAACACCGGTTACAATCGCCGTAGTAAATACGAGTGGAATAAATCCAATTGCGCGCGCAAATGCAGCCATTGCAGCACTCGCGAATTGACCTTCTGCAAGCAATGCAAGTGATGTTGGGTCACCAGCAATAATAAGAAGACTTGTTCCCGCAGCAATTAAACCACCCATCAATCCAAGGACCCACCAGTTTTTTTGGATACGTGATACTTGAGTTGAGAATACGTTTGTTAAATCTTGATTGTTTGTTTTTGCATCTGTCTTTGTACGTGTTGCAAAAAATAACATCATGACCGTTCCAAACAACATTGCAATACCTTCGGCATTGAGTGCTACTGTTGCCTCTCCGATTGCGAATGTACCAAAACGTTTGACAACAAACCAAATTAGAACTGAAACTGCACCTGTAATTGCACCCTTTTTGAAGCCGTGTTGCATTGCAACAGCAACAGCAGGGAAGATTGCGAACGCTGCAGTAACTGGAGCACTTACGCCTCCCAAGGCACTTAAGAAGTCAAATGGTAATTTGCTAAAGAGATCTACAATTACTTGTAGTCCACCTAAGATAGCTGCCCCATAAAGTGCACCGGCAACTCCAGCAAAAATCATTCCCTTCATATCATCTTTAAATACTGTACCAATGATATCGGTAGCAAGTAAGATGGAGTGAATCAAGATAATTGAAGCAGCGATTGATGTTGGAATACCAAATCCAACAACCAAACCAAAGCTAATTGCAAAACTTGTTGCTGCTAATTCTTTACGACTGATTTTCCCATCAAAATATTGTGGTACGAGTGGTCTAAAACCATCGTTGAATACGGCAATCCCCTTGTTGGCTAAGATTGATGCCAATGCACCAATAGCCATGATAATAATGAATTCCATTATTTATTCTCCTTTTATTTAATGAATTCTCGAATCAAAATCGGTAAAACATGTTCAGCATGTTGGGCTGTAAAACCAAACGCTTTCTTTCCCTTAGATACTTCATCCACCATGAATGACTCATCTTTAATGGATCCAGGCATTGACACAGTTGAACACAAATCAGGACCAAGCATTGCCATCGCCATCGCTAATGCGCCTCCGCCACCGGTATTACAAGCACCAACGTAATAATCATACTCGCCAGCTTTCATCGCCATGGCTGCATCAAGATCACCTTTTACTTCAACCGATACATGATCACCGCCAAGTTTTTCAACAAGGGCAGCGATTGCTTGTTTATCGATTTGTCCACCTACTACTATTTTTTTCATTCTAGTTGTCTCCTCCGTTCTCTCTTAAGACATTACTTAGATGTAACCAAATGAATTGCATTTCACTGTCTGGAAATTCAACAACACCGTCCGTGAGGATTTCAGTTGTTAAAACCTGTACACGCTCAAAGTCTGCAAACATTTTGATTTCATCTAAAATGAAATCATCCATTGCGTTGACAACGTCGTCATTGCGAATGCGTTGTGTTGCCATTGCAAGGTGTGTCAATAGCACTTCCGCAGCAGAACTATCCAAGCCTTCTCGCTTGATAATTCCTTCATATACGTTGAGACAATAGTCATGGACATCTTGGTCAATGATGTTGTTCTCACGTAAAACTTTCAATCGTTCTTCCAATTCAACCTCCTATATACAATATATTGTATATTAAATACAAACTTATTATAGCCCTCGTTTCGCAACCTGTCAATTATTCTGAATCCGTTTTCATTTTTCACACAAATCATTCAGTAAAAAAGATATAAAAAAGAGTAGCCCATGGCTACTCTAAATTGACAGGTTACATCAAGACTAAGGGTGTATTATCCCATCATCCTTGAGAACATTCTCATTTGCTTTTTCATTTTATCATATTGACTTAAAAGTCGGTTTACATCTGTTGTTGAAACACCCGAACCATTAGCAATACGACGTTTACGTGTTGAACGAATAATACTTGGATCATTACGTTCTTCTTTTGTCATACTCAAAATCATCGCTTCTGTCTTCTTCATGCCTTTGCTTGCATCTGCGTCATCAACTTGACCCGCAAGGTTGTTCGCACCTGGAAGCATTTTTAGAAGTCCGGACAAAGGCCCCATTTTTGAGACTTGTTGTAATTGAATGAGCATATCATCAAGGGTGAATTGGCCCTTCATCATACGTTCGGCTGATTTCTCACTTGCTTCAATATCCATCTTCTCTTGTGCTTTTTCAACAAGAGAAACAATATCACCCATGCCTAGAATACGGGATGCGGTACGGTCAGGATAGAATGCATCGATTTCATCAATACCTTCACCCACACCAACATATTTAACAGGCACATTTGTCATATAACGAACCGAAAGAATAGAACCCCCACGGGAATCGCCATCAAATTTTGTTGCAACAAGTCCCGTTAGATTTAATTTCTCTTTAAATCCATTTGCAACATGAATAACATCTTGCCCTGACATTGCGTCAACACTGAGTAAAATTTCTTCTGGTTTGGCAAGTTTTTCAATATCAACGAGTTGTTGCATCAATGCTTCATCAACTTGTAGACGTCCTGCCGTATCAATTAAGATAGCGTCAAATTCTTTGCCGTATGCAAGAGCATCTTGGACGACTTCAACCGGTGTTGCATTCTCCTTGCTGAAGACTTCAACACCAATGCGTTCTCCAAGAATTTTCAGTTGTTCAATCGCTGCAGGACGAGCAAGGTCAGCTGCAACAAGAAGGACTTTCTTATCTTCTTTTTTAGTGAGTTCGTTGGCAATTTTCGCAATTGTTGTGGTTTTACCAGAACCTTGTAAACCAACCATCATCATGATGCCTGGTTTCTTAGTAAAGCTTAAACCTACTTGTTCTTCACCTAAAATTTCAATAAGCTTGTCGTTGACAATTTTAATGAACATTTGTGATGGATCAACATCACGAACAACTTTCATCCCCAATGACTCTTTGCGTGTATGTTCAAGGAGTTCATTAATGACTTCCAAACTCACGTCTGCTTCAAGCAAGGAAATACGGATCTCCGAAAGTGCGTCCGTAATATTCTTTTCAGAAAGTTTCCCTTTGCCCGTCATATTTCTAAATGTATCCTGTAAACGATTGGTTAGATTATCAAATGCCATGATTTCCTCCTATAAGAATGTTTCAGTTTCTTCTGCTTGTTGTTTTGTAACTTCAATGATTTCAATTCCCTCAATTGCTTTCGTAACCATTGCTTCGATATCAAATGCCGATTCATAACGCTCAATCTTGTCACCATGCGGTTTTGTTGTTGGTTTTGCTGGCGTGAAGATTGTACAGCAATCCTCGAAAGGAAGAATGGATGTTTCATATGTATCAATTTTGCGCGCAAGATCAATAATTTCAACCTTGTCATAGGTAAGCACTGGACGTAAAATTGGCAATGTTGGAATTGTGGTAATTTCCTTCATGCTATGGAGTGTTTGTGATGCAACTTGGCCCAAACTCTCGCCGTTCGCAATTGCTAAGCATCGACGCTTGTTTGCCAATGCATCACCAATACGAAGCATAAAGCGACGCATCATTGTAATTGCATAGCTTTCTGGAACTTTCTTGTTGATTTCCAATTGAATATCTGTGAATGGAACAACATGAACCTTAATGCTTGATTGGTAATTGGTAAGTTTACGCGCAAGGTCAATGACTTTCTTTTGCGCCTCAGCAGATGTGTAGGGTGGTGATGCAAAGTGAATTGCCTCGAGTGAGACACCGCGTTTCAACATCAAATATCCAGCCACAGGTGAGTCGATTCCTCCTGATAACATCAGCATGACCTTCCCTTGGATCCCAACAGGATAGCCACCGGCACCTTGGACTTTCTTCATCATAATATATGCAGCATCTGTTCGCACCTCGATGATAACGCCAATGTCTGGTTGACGAACGTTTACAGTAAGTTCTGTGTTTTGTAAGATGCGTGTCGCAACATGACGGTTAATCGCATCTGAAATGTGCTCATAAGACTTATCATGACGGCGAGCAAGGACTTTAAACGTTGCCCCTGTTTCTTCCTTAATGAGTTCAACAGCTAATTCTGCCATCTTCTCTAAATCACGTTCTGCTTTTACGGCAAGTGAGAATGAACTCAATCCAAAGACATGTTTAAGTTCTTCACTCACAGCCAAACCATCTTCACCATTTAATGTAATGTAAAGACGGTCGTATGTTTCACGATAGGTAAGTGCTGGAAATGCGACAAGTTGCGCACGGACGTTTCGGACAAGCTGCGCTGTAAAATTACGGCGATTCTTTCCTTTGGTTGAAAGTTCACCATAGCGGCAAACAATAAATTCATAGTTAGTGGTTGACATATTTCTTGATCTCCAATATTTGTTTTACTACTGTTTCCAATTCATCCATCGTTGTAAGATGGGACAAACTAATTCTCACACTGGTCAGTGCAGCTTGATCACTGCGTCCCATTGCCTTAAGAACATGCGATGGTTCGAGTGATTTTGAGTTACAGGTGCTTTGTGCTGAAACAGCAATTCCCTGTGCATTCAGTCCATTCATCATAATTTCCGAACCAACATTAAGTACCGATATATTAAAGATATAAGGGGTTCCAGAAAGTGTAGAATTAAATTCAATGCCCTCTTCTTGCGAAAATGACTCGTGTAAATATTTTTGCATGCGTATTATATCATTAAATGAGCGTTTGTGGTCATCTCTTGCCAAACGTAATGTCTTGGCCCACAAAATTGCAGCAACATTATCAAGAGTGCCGCCACGAAGACCAAACTGTTGTTGGCCCCCATTTATCAAAGACAAGCACGGCACTGCGGCTTTCTTAACTAACAAACCACTTCCCTTGAGACCATAAATCTTATGGGCTGAATATGAAACAGCATCGATTTGTGTCATTTCAAAATCATGGCGTGCCAACGCTTGGACACCGTCAATATGTACAAATGCATTGGATTCTTTCTTTACAAGACGCGCAACAGCATTCACATCCGTGATAGCGCCAACCTCATTGTTTACAGCCATTAGTGTGACCAGAATCGTATCTTTGCGAAGTTTATGTTTCAATTCATCCAAATTAATGTTGCCATTATGATCAACAGACAAGTAATCAATCTCAAAGCCATGATAATCACGAAGTTGAGCTGTTGCTCCCATTACGGAGCTGTGTTCGATTTGCGTGGTTATAATGTGCTTGCCGAGATGTTGATTGGCAAATGCAATGCCTTTAATAATCGTACTATTGGCCTCACTCGCACCAGAAGTAAAGTATATTTCATGAGGGAGAACTCCCAGCATCTTTGCAAGGGCATTGCGTGATTGTGTCACTAAGTCAGAAACACGCTGACCCCCAAAATGCAATGAGTCAGCGTTTTCGTAATACTCAGCCATAACTTTCTGTGCATCCTGAAGAATTTCAGGACGCGTCGGGGTTGTACTGGCATAATCAAGATAAATCTTATCGGGCACTTTTGGCATTGTCACGAATCATCTCCTCATAAGCTGAACCAGGGCGATAGTGATCAATCGCATTAATTACAGTGGTTAGTGCCTGTGTGTATTCACCATTATTGAATGATAATTCAGCACGCGTTAGCTCCGCATCAATGTCAGGGACAAATGCTCTAAATTTATTTGCATAAACAATCGCATTCTCACACATATCGACAACACCCACAAGGTTGTTAACATTATTGTGGAGTTTATAAATGTAATCAATCGCTTCATCAACAGTCGCATTCATTGCGGTCATATCAATCATATCTTGTTTTAAAATATCTGAAATTTGACGGGTATAGTTTCGCGCAGTTGCAATGTCACTGCTGTATTTGTCAGAAATGATTGGCAATGAACGTTTCTTTATACGAACTTGGACATCATTAATAATCAAGTACAACTTCATCAATTGTTTCTCAGCACGGATCTCATCAGCATTAGCTTGTTCAACTTTTTCAACTAATGTTGAGAATTCCTGTTTTAGCATGACAACATCTTGACCCAATTCATTAATCGAAATAAGAATGGTTGAAGCGGGAATTTTTTCTTCTTCAATCATGCGTGAAATTTTAACACGAAGTCCATCATAATCTTTGATTGTTTGATCATATGCCTCAACTTGAGCAACATAGCCTTCAAAGTTGAAACGTGTTTCGACTTTCTGTGCTCCTTCTCGTAAAGCAGCAACCGTTACACTGAGACCATCAAGATTTTCAAAAACTTCGGTTGTTTGGCCTTGAACTTCTTGGTGTGCTTTGTCTTCTTTTTGAATTTGCATTCCCAATTGTTCCAGTCGTTTTTGACTTTCCATTAAACTTTCTTTTGACTTCTCAATCTCACCTTGACCAATACCAATGAGATCATCTTTAAGAATTTCACTCAAGACGCCAATGTTCTTCGCAACTTCTAAGTGCTCAATATAGACACCGCTTTGACGCACTCCTTGGTACATTTTTGAAATTTCGTCAAGAAGTGATGGAATATGACCTTTGGCAACTTCATACAGTTTCGGTATCTCAGTAATACGGGCTTCTAACATATCAATTTCACGTTTTGTATTTTCACTGACTTCCTTCGCTTTCTTGAAGTCAGAAGCATACATCCATTCTTCAAATGTTGAAAAAGCATGCTCAATATCACGAACTTGGTCTTCAACAGTATCATTCGCATCACCCAAGCGAACAGCAGTTGCAATGCTCCGTTGTTTCAACTCACGGAAGCGGTCTTTAAGGTTGGTAATTTCCAAACGTTGGGCTGTTTCTTGCTCTAAAAGTTTCTCAAGATCTTGATCCAATTGATGGGTCTTCTCGAGTGAGATTTCCACGAGCTCCTCAAGGTTTTCGAGTAAAAGAGCCGTGTCTTTTAATTTGTTATAGGCAAGCGCATCTTCAGTATCTGCCATAACTTGCGTAATTTCTTCTTGATTTTTATTAATGTCGTTAAAAAGTGCCTTGCACTCAATGACACTCGATTCCACATTTGGATTTAATTTAGCCAGTCCGGTTGCCTTATTAATCTTAAAGAGAACTGGAATACTCATCAGTTCATTGTAACGCACTTCGAGTGCATCAAATTGCTTGCGTAAACCGCGTTTTTTTGATGATCTTACATAAAAGAAAATTATCACGATGAGAACGACAAGTGCAATCGCGATAGGGAATTTATATTGATTTAGAAACGTTGATATAGATTGTAAATTCATAATGTCACCTCATTGGTGTCATTGTATCATATTGGCACCGTTTATGGTATGCGTTAGATTGACTTTTCACGATAAGTTCTGTATATTATTAAGGTCATTATAAATCAGCACACAAAGTTATGAGCCACGTGTTCATCCCGCGGCAGGAGCTAAAGTACCTTAGCTGAAATAGGGAAACAGCATAGATGAACTCAACTTGTAGTAATTTGTGAACTGACTCGACAATTAGGAGGTCAGATTATGGCAACAGTTAATGGTCCAGTATGGAAAAAAGCGCGTCGTTTAAGTTTTTCAATCTTGGAAACAGGAAAAGAATTACAACGTCGTGATTACGCCCCAGGGCAACACGGAAAAGCACGTCGTCCAAAGTTATCAAACTACGGATTACAACAACGTGAAAAACAACGTATTCGTTTCACTTATGGTGTAACAGAAAAACAATTCTACAACACTTTCTCAAAAGCTGTTAAATTAGAAGGCGTGGCAGGTCACAACTTCTTATTCATGTTAGAATCACGTTTAGACAATGTTGTTTACCGCATGAACTTATCACGCACACGTCGTGGTGCACGTCAATTGGTAAACCACGGTCATATCCTTGTTGATGGAAAGAAAGTAGATATTCCTTCATTCCAAGTAAAACCAGGACAAACAATCGAAGTTAAAGAAACTTCACGCTCAATGGCATCAATTAAAGAAGCTATGGAAGCATCAGTTGGAACAGTAGCATACGTTACTTTCGACGCTGACAAGATGAAGGGTGAGTATGTTCGTCTACCAGAACGTAGCGAATTGAACCAAGAAATCAACGAAGCACTTGTTGTTGAATTCTACAACCGTTAATCATCAAATTAAAAGATACATCATTCGATGTATCTTTTTTTTGTATCTTCTGGATGCATCACATCATAAATATTCTCACCACGTACGATGTGTGGAATGAGTCCATACTTGTCAGCAACTGAAATCCCTTTTTTACTTAAATAATCACAGAGAATCGGGATATCTTTGATGAGACGCGACCCAATATCAAATTTATAATTGTTCCCATCATGGGTTTGAAACTCAAGATAAAATGGATCGGGATTAAAATCGAAAGGACTGAATCGTTTGCGAACAACGTAAACAAGGCAGACCACATCAATCTCGTCATAAGTATAACTGTGACGGTATGTTCCCAGACGAAACATTGACTTTAGTCGGTCACGAAAACGTTCATACCAATAGACTTGAATTTTATCACGTCCAACAATGAGTTTCCCCTCACGCAACAAGAGCAAAGCAAGCAACATAAGTCCACAGAACACGGCTATAAATACTGGACCGTTTCCGCCTGACATGATGAGCGCAAAAAATGAGCAGGTAATAGTTGCCGTCAACGCTCTGATTTTACCATTGCGATCGCCCAAGATATAAGGTTTCGGAAGAAATCGCGCCCCGCGTAAGAGTTCATCGATTGAAATATCGTACAAGTCACTAAGACGAACGATATTTTCAATATCTGGCATCGATTCCCCGCGTTCCCATTTTGATATTGCTTGTCGACTTACATACAATTTATCCGCTAATTGTTCTTGGGTTAAATGATGTTTCTCGCGATGTGTTTTTAATAATTCTGCTGTATTCATGATACCACTCCTTATCTGCAACTATCGTAGTTGAGATTTTCAATTCCGTCACGCAACTGTTGGTTTCATTGACTGAATATGCTCATGCGGTTATCAATTACGATACTTCCATCATCCAAGTCTAATGTTGCGAAAGCGCCGTAAGGAATGCAGATCATTGGTTCTGTATGACCAAAATTCACATTCATAATGACTGGTAATGTTTCACAGTTAAATTCCGCTAAAACTTTTTGAATGGTGTCACGATAGGCTTGGTAGTGCACATTGTCGTAGGGCTTACCAAATAGTAGTCCTGCAAGTTGATGAAGAACCCCCATGATTCCCAAACTGCGCAAGAAATCTTCCAAATACCAGGGTGGCGACATTAATTCAGAGGTCTCAAGAAAGAGAATACTTTCATTGAAGTCACGCAACGATGGAAAAATATCAGTCCCTTTGGCTGTATTAAGTACTTCGACACAACCGCCTAAAAGATGGCCAGTTGTCTTACCCTGTCCTTGAACACAATCATAACCTTCGTGGGGATTCAATACTTTAATAATGTTCTTATTGGTTTCCAACCATTCAACACGCTCACTTGTCCACCCTTCAGATGGCGCAACATTGCCAATCATTGCATCCGACATTAAGGCTCGCGAGAATGCTTTCTGGCTGTACGAAAACATGCCCCCGTTCTCAGCAAACTCAGCAAGAATCGAAGGACCATAAAATGACTGAACGCCTGCCTTATAAGATATCAAATGCGTAATTGTAGAATCTGAGTAGCCAATGAACGGTTTGGGATTGTTGCGAATAACATCATAATCAATATAAGGCAACATTCGAATACTGTCATCACCACCGATGCAAGCAATTATGGCTTTAATTTGTGGATCATTGTATGCATCCATGAGATCTTGAGCACGTGCTTGGGGATTATTATAGAGGTACTCCGAGCCATTGAGCGTATGCGTCATTGGTATAACTGTCAACCCCAAGTTCGCTTTAATGTAATCAACACCCGCATCATAGCGCCAGCAAATGTCAGGATCACCCGCTCCGCCCCACGATAAACTCACAGCTGCGACGCAATCACCATTTTTCAGTATCATAATCACACCTCTTTCTTTCTCCATTATAACGCAAAGAACCCACATGGTCTATCATGCGGGTTCTGCTATTTGTGATGAATTAAACGTGATGAATTAGAACAGAATCATGGTTAAGATAAACATAAACACAACTCCGAAGACCATTGGAACACCTGTACGCTTGACGATGTCCATTGGACTTTCTTTTGTAGTTCCTGCAACAATCATGACAACTGCAGAAACGGGTGAGACAGCACGTAACAAGTTACCTGCCATTCCCATTGGGAGTGCAAGTGCAAGTGGGCTAATGCCTGCTGCAGCTGCAAGTGGAACCATAAGGGGTACCATTGCAAAGAAGAGTGATGTTCCACTACCACTAAGCAATACAATAACCGCAGTCATTAAGACCATTACAAGTGGCAGAATGATACCTGAATTGCTCATTGTTTCCATTGATGTTTGAAGTGATTGAATTAATCCAATGCTTGTAAGACCATCAACAAATACTGCAGCAGCAACAGTTAGGACAACAATATCCATTGCGCTACCCATTCCTTTGAAGAAGTCTCCAGAACGATCAAGTGCTTGTTTTCCTTCTTTACCATTGAAGATGATATCAATGATAAGCGCGATTGCAAAACTGATCAGGGTTACAACGTGAACTGAAAGGTCAATTTTAATGCCAAATCCGAGATCAAGAATTGTTGTACAGATAAGAATTAAGATTGGAAGTAATGGAAGCAATGTATAAACAAATGCTTTGATTCCTTTGAAGTTATCTGCTTTTGATGCTTTGGTTTCAACATTAAGTTCTGCACCACCGGCAATTCCGGCTTTTTTATCACAATGACGTTGCCATAATGCATGGACAATCGCAATCGCAATCAACGTTGGAATGGATACTAATGCGTGGTTTTTGAATACATAATCAAAGACTGGCATTCCGATTTGTTCGGCGATTGCAACGTTATCCGATCCGAGTGGTGTTGGCATAATGGTAGCAGTTGTTGCAATAACACCTGCTGCTGTCAATGTTGACATTCCCGAAGCCTTTAATACTGGGAATAAAGTTGCAAGTAAGATAATTGCCAAGTTTGATGCACTTGGAACAACTAATGATAAGAGGTTCCCTACCAAGAACACAACGATAACGAGTACATATTTGTTCTTGAATAAGCCAATTGGTTTTAGCAATGACTTAACTGTCATATCGTTCGCACCAATTGAACTCATATATGCTGTATAACCACCCAAAATTAGGATTGTTAAACCAGCACCTTGAAGGTAGTTTTTAAATTGATTGATAATGTTTGTAAATGCGTCAATAAATGGGTTAATACTCTTTTCAAGAATTGGCCCCACTGTAAATCCCGCAATAATCGTTAATACTAAACCAATTGTAAATAAAGCAATTTTAATATCATATTTCTTGATAAGCATATAACCCAAAAGTACAACTGAGAGTATACTTAATCCATACATCATAAACTCATTCATATGTCTTTCTTCTCCTTTAGACTACGTCACATTTAGAAATTGCTTCCATGAACCATTCTTTAAATGCTTCAGGATCGATATCCAAGGTAACCTTGGCATTATTCGGTTTGTTGAGGTAACCGCGTAAGTCAACAAGTGTTGCCCCTGCTGTGTACTCTCCATGTAATTCAACTGAAACATGGGTTTCGACTGTTTCAAACATTTCTGGTTTTAAAAGATATGCGATTGCACTTGCATCATACATTTTAAGACCTGTCATAAAGCTGCCACCGCGATATTGTTTAAACAAGTGATAGAACATATTTCCTACTTTGTTCATATCTTTAAGTTTTTCTGAGTCCTCAGGGTATACAAGGGCTTTAAGTCCAACATCAAGACCGACCATTGTGAACGGTATGCCACTGTCGAACACGATGTGAGCAGCTTCAGGGTCATATCCAATGTTAAATTCGGAATAAACACCAAAGTTTCCACGTGATGCACTACCACCCATGAGAACAATCTCATCAATGTATTGACCTGCATCTGGATATTTGCGCAACATCATGGCAATGTTGGTCAACGGACCAATCGGTACCAATGTTGTTTTGCCATTCTTGACCAAGGTATTGTACATTGCATCAACAGCATCGTCTTTGAGCAAGAGGCTTGTGTCTTCCTCTGGGAATTCGTAACCTCCCATACCGGTTTCACCATGAACACCACTTGCATCGCGTGCTTCACGAATTAGAGGACGGTCGGCCCCTTTTGCAACAGGAATGTCTTTGTTATAAAACTTTAAGAGTTTCAATAAGTTTTTTGTCGTTTTTTCAACACTGACATTTCCTGCAACTGTTGTAATCAGACTTACCTCTACGGTTTCATCAAACAAGGCAATTGCCAAAGCAACTGCGTCATCGATACCAGGATCGGTATCAATGATGATTTTACGTTTATCCATATTAGTTCTCCTTATTTTCTTGTATAAATGTTTCTAACTCCGTCAGTACCGGCAAGGAACTTTGCGCCCCTTTTCGTGTACATGCCAATGCTCCAGCTGCACTTGCATACTCAAGCATCTTTTGAACACTAAACTCGTGAGCGAGACCATAGATGAGGGTCCCAATGTAAGCATCTCCTGCTCCGGTCGTATCTACAACATCCACTTTGTAGGGTGACACGGAAACTTCGTTTTCAGCATCGATGTAGTAACTTCCATCACCACCCAATGTAAGAATAATGTGCTTAACACCACGTTTAATAAAATACGCAGCCGCTTCCTTTGCTTCAGCATGATTGCTTGGGAAGATGCCGGATAATGCCTTACTCTCAGATTGATTGAGCACAAGATAATCCATATATTGGTATTGTGATTCATCAATATCAAATGCAGGTGCTGGATTGACAACAGTCTTCATTCCCAAATCTTTCGCCATTTGAAGCCCTTCATAAACAGTATTCATGGGAACTTCAAATTGGGTTAGAAACACGGATGCTTCACTTTCCTTGAGAGCGTCTTCCAGTTGTTTTTGTGTGATGGCACCGTTTGCGCCTTGATTGATAATAATACGATTGTCATTATCAACTCTTAATACAACTGCAGTTCCGGTGTGCTCGGTATCGCTTACACCAACATACTGAGTGTTGATGTTTGCCTCTTGCAGTGCATTCAAAGCAAGTTGTCCTTGGTAGTCACGTCCAACACATCCAATTAATGCTGTTTGTGTTCCAAGTTTTGAAACTGCAACCGCTTGGTTGCCGCCTTTTCCACCGATGGATTGAAAATAGTCAAACCCAGCGATTGTCTCCCCTTGTTCTGGAATGCGATTGCTCGATATCATAATATCGGCATTAATGCTTCCTAAAACAACTACATTACGTTCTTTCATAAAATAAAACCATCCCACTTCCTAAATCTGCGTTTGGTCGGCGAATGAATCCAAAGTTCTCATAATAGCTTTCCATCCCTTTTGTGGACATGAGTCCAACATAAGCTCCTGGGCAAGCATGAGCATCAATGTATTCAAACAAGCGATTCATCAACAGTGTTCCACACCCTTGATGTTGGTAGCGTGGATCAACGATTACATCTTTAATAAAGAAGACAATGCGATCATCACCAACGATGCGGGCGCATCCAATGATTTCATTCTTATCTTTAATAACGACATCAAACAAATCGTGAGCTAAAGCAGATTCAACATCTTCGTGAGCATACATTGCAAACCCAACCCGACGGTGCAAATCCAAATAATCTTCAGCAGACAAACTGTTATCTGTTAGAGTATATGCGTGATTCTTCATGATAAAGCGCTTTACCTCCTTCGCATAGTTATCATATACCAGTTTGTAACCGCTGTCAACATTTTCATAAAAAAAGAGAAGCTTCTCTTTAAGGTATCAATCGTGGTTGCAGAATGATATTCTCAGAGTCCGTCTTCTCATCAATTTGTTTAAACAGTACTTCTATTGCCTTGTGAACCATAATGTGAATATCTTGCTCCACAGATGGCATGTCAATTCCAAACATTTTAGATTGTTGCAAATTATCGTAACCAACAACTGATAGCTCACGATCATAATCATTAATTTTATAACTCAATACAGCATAGGCCATCAAGTCATTCGCTGCAAAGACACCTTCAATACTTTCGTCTTCAACAATAACTTTAGCAAAAGGCTTCGCAGAGTCAAAGCGGAAATCTCCTTCAAAGATGATGGTTTCATCAAGCGGAATATTATGCTCTTTCAAGGCGCGACAATAGCCTTCAAACCGTTCTCGGCCAAGTCGTGATCCTTTTTTACCTGTAATACACGCAATGCGACGTAATCCTTGATCAATCATATATTTTGTGGCAATATAACCACCTTGTTCGTTATCAAAGAATACTTGGTTGGTTGTTTTTTGATCGTATTGTCGGTCAACCAGGACATAGGGTTTACGAATTGGAGCTAGGACTTCTTGATAGAACGTCGTATCTGCACTCGCATCATTGGAAACACACAGAATCAATCCATCAACCTCACGTGCCAAATGTTGATTAATAAGAACTCGATCGCTTTCCTTGCGGTCATCACTGTTTGAGATAAATACCATATAACCACGTTCCAGTAATTGTTGCGCTAATTCTTTCGACATTGCAGAGAAGAATGGGTTTTCAATATCTGGGACAATAAGACCAATAGTGTGAGTTTGCATCATCGATAACGATCGCGCAACATAACTTGGTCTGTAGTCATGTTCTTTTGCAATAGCACGGATTTCTTCCTTCTTAGCTGCCGATATTCGGGTCTCTTTACCATTTAAGACTAAGGAAACTGCGGTTTCTGACACTCCCGCCATTTGGGCAATATCTTTCAATCTGATTCGCTTCATACAACACCTCATTTTACACATTATACCAAAACAACAGACAACATGCATTCATAAAAAAAGCAGGTTATTCACCTGCTTCATCCGTTTCCTCAGCCGGAGGCGTTTGTGCATCTGCTGCTGGCGCCTTTTCTTCCGTCTTCTTAAATTCCAAATTATACTCAAGATACTCTTTGGTTGTTTCCAAATGTGAGAAATCTTTCCAAATTACCAACACTTTTAAATTAACGGTTGGTTCACTAATTTCCCCATTAAGGAAGATTCCCCTACAAATCCTTTTTCAAGTCGGGATTGATTGGGAATCATCGTATATTGCCCTTCAAAGATACCTGCTGATGGCATCATCTTTTCCGTGGTAAATGGAGCATTGTTTTCAATTACGATAACTTCAACTTCATACATGGCAATCTGTGGATTATCAATGGTAATTTCATAATTATAGATATCTCCAGACTGTGATATTTCTGTATGCACATCAAAATAATTTGACTTTGTCGCAAACTTTTCAGTATCAAGGATTGACTCCCAGTTTGTTTCATATCGTTTTGCACGTTCATTGGCCAAACTGCGGTCACCAAACGAGCACCCTGTGATGAGTAAAATTAAAGTGAGACTTAGGATTAGTTTTTTCATAAAATACCTCGCCTCATTATTATAACACGTGGTTTATTAAATGATATGTCTTTTTACCACGACGAATCACCGTGATTTCTTGACCAATTGCATCAGCCTTTGTAACAACAAACGCAACATCATTAACTACCGCCCCATTGACGCGAATCGCACCATCACTAACCAGTTGGCGTGCTTCACGTTTGCTTGGTAAAATTTTCGTATCAACAAGTAAATCAACGATCGTTGCATCAGCTGTGACATCAATTGCATTGCTGTCAGCAAATGCGCTCTTAAGTTCGTCAACAGACAAGTCTTGAACATTTCCCGAGAACAAGGCTTGTGTCATGCGTTCGGCCATTGCCAGTCCTTCTTCGCCAAATACAATAATGGTAAGTTCTTTGGCAAGTTCTTTTTGAGCAAGGCGTTGGTGTGGCGCAGCTAAAAACTCAGCTTCAATTGCCTTGATTTCATCGACTGATTTGAATGAAAGACGTTTGGTAAAGTCAATAACATCTTCATCACTTGTATTAATAAAGTATTGGTAGAATGCATATGCATCCGTACGGCTTGGATCAAGCCAAATGTTTTGTCCTTCACTCTTTCCGAATTTTGTACCATCTGCCTTCATAATTAAGTGCGATGTGACACCGTATGTTTCTGCTTCATGACCTTCAATTTTACGAATGAGTTCGGTACCGCTGACAAGATTTCCCCATTGATCAGATCCGCCAATTTGTAACTGAACACCCTCTTTTTGGAAGAGATGTAGGTAGTCAATTGCTTGAAGAATTGTATATGAGAACTCTGTATACGAGATACCCGTACTCAATCGTTTTGCAATTGTATCTTTTGCGAGCATTGTTGCGACACTGAAGTATTTACCATAGTCACGTAAAAAGTCCAATGCATTCATACTTCCCAACCAATCGCGATTGTTCACGATTTTTACTGGGTTATTATCGGATGTTAAAATACGCGTGATCTGTGCTCCAATTCCTGCGATGTTTTGTTGCAGATCTGCATCTGTCAACATTGATCGTTCCGTAGTTGGACGGGGATCCCCAATCATACCGGTTGCCCCACCAATAAGTGCAATCGGATGGTGTCCTTGCATTTGGTAACGTTTCAAGAGTATTAATTGTTGAAGATGTCCCACATGCAAAGAATCAGCAGTCGGGTCAAATCCACAGTAAAGTGAAATGGGAGTCTCTAAACGCTTTGTGAGTGCTTCGCGATTGGTAACATCTTTAACAAGACCACGCCATTCAAGTTCATCTAAAAAATTCATAATATCCACCTTTATTTTTCTTGTGTATCAAATAACATTTTAATCTTTAAGTAATAGCGTTGCATGATATCGAGCATGCTCGTTACAACAAGTAGCGTTGTATCGTCATGCGGATAAACATAAATTGAGCTGCAGAATTTATCCAATTCAATCCATTTATCTTCTTTGTGGATTAAATTCTTTGCTAAAAATTGTACTTTTAGCAATGCTTGCTCGCCATTGTGACCCAAGATTGCTTGATCATCATGACGACTCATAATATAGAGAAGTGTTGAGGTAATTGATTTGCTCTTTTGTAAGAATGGCACATATTGATTGAATACTTCGCGCATTCCATTTTTAAGAATATCATAACGTTGGGGTTCTTCACCTAGAAGATCATTTTGAGCAAAGGACTCACCAAGTTTTTTAATTTGTTTGGTAATATCTGCATAACCGCGTGAGTTAATGAAGGCAAACATCACAATGCTTGTCATAAACACAGTATATTGATACGACTGTTGATTCAAAACAGCGCGCTGAATCTTATTTTCAACCTCGGTTTGGAATCGGGCAATATCACTAGCACTGTTACTATTTACCGTAAAGATTCGATGAATTTCATCTTTGTATGTTCGTACCAAGTGAATGAACTTTTCAAAATTCATTTGCTCGTTACTGCCTTTGTAGTTAGGACCATACATTCCAAAGCCCATCTCTTTTGTAAATCCACTAACATAACCATATACGAGTATATTTGATAAGATAGTTTGTTTATCACCTTTTACAATATAGCCTTCGACGCGTTTGATATAATTATCAATATATTTTGGATCTTCCACAATATCATTCATCAGTTCATCCAAAGAAGATTTTGTAAAATCATCCATGCGGTTGGGCATGCCCAATGATTCGCGAGACCATTTTTGTTGGCTATCGAATACATCACTGTCAATCGCAAAACCGATTGGGTGGTGATCTTCATAGTGGACCAGAATGTCTTTAACATCTTTGGCATCTTCTTCAAGTTTCACGTAGAAAATAAGTCCCTCAGCGTCATAAGTATATGACCAAGACTCCATATTAAAACGTTCCCACAATTCGAAGAATATTGTGAAAACTGCATAAGATACAACATGGCGTTGGCGATCATCTCCAGCAAACGATCCACCCAATACGAGGAGTGAACCCGATTGTCCTTCAATCATCCCCTTCATGATACCATTTCGTTTTGCACGCAGTTCGCGTATAGACTCCGATGTTAACTGAACAATATTCATAGCGATACCTCTTTCAACATTACTATTCTATCATAAAACAATGACTGTCTTGTAGCGTATTGTACACAAAAGCGATTAAAAATCACAAAGTTTCATAAAAAGGGTCCTTTCGCCCTTCATATAATAATTATTTATGAATGTTTCGTTAATTGTGGCTTATAAAACAAAATAATCACAATAGATAAAAACATCATTGCAGCAAATACGAAGAACGCTGTTTGAATCGATGTTGATGCGATCAACTGTGATGCGATGAGCGGTGTCAGTATTGAACTTAATCCCGTACAAATAGACGTCGCAATCATCTGGGCACTCGAACTCAAGAACGCTGGTACTTCGTGAAAAATGAGGTCTTTTTGGGTAACTAAAATAATTGGAAATGTGAACATTTGCAGGGTAGTTAACCAATATATTTGGCTAATATCCCCCACAAATCCGTAGAGAATGTAACGTACCCCCGCAACTGCGGCAGCAAATATCATGAGTTTCTTACCACGATATTTCAGGAGCAGTGCACCCATGATGAACATGGTTGGCATTTCAAAAAGAGCATGAATAAACCATTTGGTTCCAACATTTTGAGCATTCCCACCCAGGCTGTATATAAGATCAACAACCGTAATTCCCTCAGCATTAAATGCGAGATAAGCAACTGTATAAACTACTAATAACAAAACATAGTTCTTATTCTTAAAAAGCAGTTTCACATCATTGAAACTAAACTGTTCGTTTTTAATTTTATGAGCATCTTCCAAACGGAATGAGAGAAAGATGATGATGAGACTCAATCCTCCAGCGATGAAGCCAAGCGGCCTAAAACCATAGTGTGTGACAACATAGCCACTGAAAAGACTGGCGACTGCCCAACCAAGCGATCCAAAGGTTCGTATTTTCCCAAAATCATGGTATAAACCTTCAACTTCCAAGGTCCATATTTCATATATATTAGCAATAATCCGTGTCATAGCGGCCATGAAACTGATTAAGAAGAAATGAAACCAAAAGTTGGGTTGGTCAAACCAAAACGCAAAGAGTCCGGCCCAAAAGTAAATAAATGCCGCGAAAATAAAGAACTTTCGCGTTTCACCTGTTTTATCACTTAAAAAGCCAACTCCAATTTGACCAATTATTGCAATAGCTGCAAAAAAAGACAACACATACCCTCGCTGGGTCACACTATAACCAACTTCAGTTAGGAATGGGATAATTTGTGTATATAACATGGCATGAGATACAAATACGAGAAACATTACAATACTAAACAGCACGATTTTCTTATTCTTGGACATTGATAACCTCTTGATTTGTAATGATGACATCACATGGAATGTCATGGGCTTCTTGGAAGACTTCGGGTGTTTCTTGGAAGTCATAGGCGACCCCAATTTTTATGAATGACTGGTTTTTCAAATAACGATCATAATATCCGCCACCGTATCCGATACGGTATCCTTCACGATTGAAGGCAGCCATTGGTACGATTATGCAGTCAATGGCTGATGCTTCTATCGGTTGTTCTGCTGTGGGTTCAAGGATTCCCATCACCCCTGGTTTTAAATCTGTGAGATTTTGAATGGAATAAAAATCCATGGATTGTCCCTTTACACGTGGCAGTACAATTGTGATATCATCACGCCACAATAAAGTTTCAATAATTCCATAGGTATCCACTTCGTGATTGAAAGCCGCATAAAGGGCTATCACTTTATGATTCCCAATGCGATCAATGACATCATCGTGGATCTTCTGATCCCAGAGAATGCGTTGCTCGACAGTATATGTGGCACGTTTGCTCATTTTTTCGTGTGCAATTTTTCGTTTATCCATGGCTTCCCTCGCAGTCTATCCGACCGACCCTTCCATCTCCATTTTCATGAGTTGATTTAACTCTACTGCATACTCCATAGGGAGCTCACGTGTAAAGGGTTCTAAAAATCCTAAGATGATGGTTTCAGCTGCTTGCTCTTCACTCAAACCGCGACTCATTAGATAGAACAGTTCTTCTTCAGATATCTTCGATACACGCGCCTCATGTTCTACAATCGATGCATTTGTTTCAACAATATTAACAGGCATTGTATCACTCATCGAGAGTTCATCAAGAATCAGCGTATCACACTCTATTTTTGTTTTTGCATTGATGGATGCTTTATCATGGTGCACAATACCACGATAGTTAACAGTTCCACCATTTCGTGAGACCGATTTAGAGATAATGGTACTTTGCGTATTGGGGGCTTTATGAATCATTTTAGCACCCGTATCTTGCCATTGATTGCGGCCTGCAACTGCAATTGAGATAGTCATACCACGGGCGCTATTACCTGCCAAAATACAGGATGGATATTTCATGGTTTTGTAGGCTCCGATATTACCATCAATCCATTCCATCATGCCATGGGCATCCACAGTAGCGCGTTTGGTAACAAGGTTATAGACGTTATTTGACCAGTTTTGAATGGTTGTATAACGACATTTTGCGTTTTCATGAACAAATATTTCAACAATTGCTGCGTGCATTGAGTCTTTAGAATAAATTGGTGCCGTACACCCTTCTACATAATGGACATCTGCCCCCTCATCTACGATAATCATCGTACGCTCAAATTGCCCCATTGATTCTGCGTTAATACGGAAATAGGACTGGAGTGGTTTATCCAGTACGACCCCTTTGGGGATGTAGATAAATGAGCCACCTGACCATACGGCAGTATTAAGTGCTGCGAATTTATTGTCATTATAAGGCACAAGTGTTCCAAAGTATTTCTTTACAATTTCAGGATGCTCACGCAATCCAGTGTCCATATCAAAGAATAAGACGCCTTTTGATTCAACCTCTTGGAGCATGCTTGCATACACAACTTCGGAATCATATTGTGTTGCCACACCCGACAGATACTTTGCCTCAGCCTCGGGAATCCCCAAACGGTCAAATGTATTCCGAATTGTTTCCGGAACATCATCCCATGCTGTTTCAGTCCGATCACTGGCACGCAAATAATAGATATAATCATCAAAGTTAATTTCCGTTAAATCTGCTCCCCATGTTGGCATGGGTGCCTCTTTAAAATATCGGTATGCTCGCAAACGGTGTTCAAGCATCCATTCTGGTTCATTTTTAATCCGTGATATTTCGCGGACGACATCTTCGTTCAGTCCTTTATCAAACTGTACGACCGCATCGACAGTATCGTGAAACCCATATTGATATTCTTCATTGGGCAAACGATCGCGATCAGTTATTTTTTCCTCACTCATGGTCATCCCTACTTTCTTCAATTAATGCTGTAATGCCACGCCATCCCAAAGTCGCACAATGAATTCGATTTGCCTGGCGTCCTACATTCTTAAATGCAACTGCTTCCTGTAATACGTTGGCATCGAATTCATGCAAGTGAACCATTTTATTGTACTCAGCAATAATAAGATTTGCTTGATCAAGGGTTTTCCCTTTCAGCAATTCAGTCATGATTGACGTTGACGATGTCGCAATGGTACATGCTTGTCCATTAAAGGCAATATCTTCAATCACACCATCTTTAATCTTTGCTTGTACACTAATATCATCAATACACGAATCGGTACTCATTTGTTTGTGGGGATATGACGGTTCTTCGCGCTTATTGCGAGGATTTTCATAGTGATCCATAATCAATTGGCGTAAAAACGTGGGATCATCAAAATAGTTCATAGCTTACCTCCTACAAATAAACATCGATTGCTTTTTCGATTGTTATTTCTTCCATTGCTTTAATAAAACGATCAATTTCTACTTCAGTATTATAAAAATATAAGGACATTCGAACACTCTTTTCAGCATGCAATACACCATTCAGCATCTTTGCACAATGTTCTCCAGAACGTACTGAGATATTCAAACTGTCAAGATAAACAGCGACATCTTGTGCAAAAATACCTTTCACAGCAAAGGATATAATCGATGAATCCGCGTAAGGATTATAAACCGTAACATGTTCCATTGCCCCAAGTGCACGGAGCGCTTTTTGATGCAAGGGTTGAATCATCGCATGAATGTTTTCCATACCGACTTTTTCTAAGTAATCGATGGCACTTCCAAATCCAATGACCCCTTCAATGTTGGGTGTTCCTGACTCAAATTTTGCAGGACCATCTTTAAAGACCACTTCGCCGCAAGCATTATAACGGATATTGTTACCGCCGCCCGTACTAACGGGTTGCATTGATGCAAACATCTCTGGTTTCGCATACAGAACACCGACACCCGTTGGTCCCAGCATTTTATGGGCAGAGAACGCGAAGAAGTCGACATCCAAGTCCGCTACATCAACTGGAATATGGCCGATTGATTGTGCACCATCAACACAGAATACTGCACCATGATGGTGAATGCGCGCTGCCATAGCTTTGATATCATTGATATACCCCAAGACATTTGAGATATGTGCAAGGGAAACGACTTTAACCTTTTCATGCAATGCATTTTCAAGAGAATCAAGGGTAATTCGTCCCGTTTCATCCAAAGGCACATATTCAACAACAATTCCAATTTCTTCAGCAAGTTGAAACCATGGAAGCGTGTTGGATGCATGTTCTGATTCACTCAGTAACACGACATCGCCTGGATGAAGATTGTATTTTCCATAACCATATGCCACAAGATTTAAACTTTCACTTGCACCTGATGTAAAGACAATATTGCGAGGATCTGTTTGAATGAATCCCGCAATTTTCGAACGTGTTCTCTCATACAAATTGCTTGTTTCAAGGGACGCTGCATAATCACCACGGTGAATATTGGCACTGAGACGTTCATAATAATCAACGACTGCATCAATAACCCCTTGTGGTTTGAGTGTTGTTGCAGCATTGTCAAAGTAAGCAACTTCAGGGTTGCGTTTGAAAAAAGGAAAGTCTTTTCTCGTTAGTTCCATTGGTTGTTCACCTTCTCCATAATCTCTTCACTCAGTTGTTCTTTAATTGCAGGATCATCAATTCCCTCTACAATCGGCATCAAATAACCCATAATGATGAGTTTCAGCGCATCCAAACGGCTTAACCCTCGAGACTGTAGATAGTAAATATGTTCTTCATTGGGTTGTCCAACTGAAGCAGCATGAGAGGCCGCTACGTCATTTTCATCAATCAACAGCATCGGATACACAATGCCATGGACATTCTCACCCAGATTTAAAATACGACTCATTTGGTGTGTTTCCGAACCACCATTGCCTTTTGAAATGGACCCGATGACTTCAAGATGTAAGTCAGCATTATCCAAAACAATGGCATTACATGTAACCATCGCAAAACTTTTCTTTGCTTGATGATCTGCCTTGATTTGCCATTTCAGTTTATTAAAGCTAATGATAGCACCACGGAAATCGACATGACTGCGAATGCCGCGGTACTCAATATGCGTCTTTTTTTGGTGATTTCCCAACGTCATCTCTCCATAGTTTGCCAAGAGATTGGTGTTTTCTTCAAGTATTAAATGTTCATTCACGCTCAATGAACCATTGCTTTGGTTGATCCACAAATACTTCCAATCAGTGTTGTCGAGGACATGGAGTGTCAAATTTAAACAACCATCCCCTTTTACAACAAGATACAAGCTCCCTGTTGTTCCCGCAGGAATTGTGAGGGTGACATCCATGGTATCAGAGACAATTAATTCAATTGGATTGAATCCAGAGTCCAAGAGATGACGCTCGGAACGCCAGATTACGTGTGTCATTATTTGTCACCTACACGATCACGAATGGCGCATGATTCAAGAACAATGCGACGTTGATGCTCCTCTGGTTTTTCAGCTGGTTTTGCATCCAACCAGTCATATCCTTCACGGTCAATTTTTGTAACCAAAGTATCATCCGAACTGAGGACAATCTTACCATCCATCATAATATGTGTATGTGTTGGTTTGATTAATTCAAAGAAACGCTCATAATGACTCACAATAATGAGACCCATTTTTTGCTTATCTTGTTCTTCCTTCAACACCCGAGCAACAAGTGCCAATGCATCAATATCAAGACCTGAATCAATTTCATCCAGCATTGCAAAACGAGGTTGTAACATAATCATTTGCAAAATCTCATTACGTTTCTTCTCACCACCTGAGAATCCTTCATTAAGGAAACGGTGTGCCAAATCCTCTTTCATGCGTAATCGCTCAATGCTTGACTCCATGCCCTTCACAAACTCAAACAATCCAATCGGCGTTTCGCGGTGGGCATTAAGTGCAGATTTCAAGAAATCAGAGTTGGTAACCCCGGATACTTCTTGTGGATATTGCATGCCTAAAAAGAGTCCCAGTTTACTGCGCTCATCAACTTCAAGTTCCAAGACATCAACATCGTCAATGAATACGCGCCCTTCTGTCACTTCATAACGCGGGTGCCCCATGATTGCAGATAAGAGTGTAGACTTACCATTTCCATTAGGTCCCATGATTGCATGAATCTCCCCTTCATTAATTTCCAAATCAACGCCTTTGAGAATTTCTTTACCATCAATCTCGACATGGAGATTTTCGATTTTTAATTGTGCCATTTTTGTTTCTACCTCGTCTCATAGTTCTACCAATCATTATACCATAGGTATGATAAATTGGTCATCTATTGGATTTTGATTTTGGTTGAAAAACTTAGAAAATAATCCATGAAATTTCACGATGGTTTCACTTGAATATGAGACACTTAGTTAGTTGTCGCAAATATTGCAAAGGGTCAGTAAATACCCTATAATTAGAAAGAAACAAAGGAGGAATATAATGATTGACAATTTAAAAAAATATTGGTTTGTCGTCGTTATTTGTTTAGTGCTTATAGTCGGAACAGTGCTTTTCGCTAAACAACAAATGGGTACCGTTTTACGTGGTAAAACAGTAGAGGGGAAACAAGTCGTTTCAGAAATAGCTGGAATTAATTACTTTGGTGATGATTATCAACAAGATCTTAAAGACCGCTATGGTGATGCTGAACTATATAAACTCTTTGAACGATCCGTTCTGGGTTCAATTGAAACACCAGAAGAAGTAGTAACAAAAGCAAAAGAAGATGCAGCAACAGTTAAAACAAATGTTTCTGCACAACAAGGACAAGCAGGTTTGGACACATTGAACAGCCAAATTGTTGCCCTTGGTTATAAAGGCCTTGACGAATTAAACTTGGTTTACGAAGATATGGCAAAACGCGATACGCTTGTATTAGACCTTATCGCATCAAATAAAGATTTATACTTAAAACCATACGTGGATGCAAAATCACCACGCGTCGTCAGTCATATTCTTGTAAAAATGACCGACCCAAAAAATCCAACTGCTGAAGAGCAAAAGAAAATTGACGATGTCAATGCTCGCCTTGCTGAAGGAACAGCTTTCAGTGAAGTAGCGATGGCTTTATCTGATGATACAGGTTCAGCCCAAAAAGGTGGAAGTATCGGATTTATGGATAAAGACTCACAACTTGTTACTGAATTCCTTACAGCTGCAATCGCAACTGAAGAAGGTCAAATGACTGAATGGGTGGAATCAGAGTATGGACGTCACTTAATTAAAGTTGACTCAACAAACACAGATACATTTATGACTGATGAAAACTATAAAGGTGACTTTATCTCAGCAATCAGTTCATTCGACAGTTCTGTAATTTATCAAGCAATTTGGAATACAGCACAAACCTTGGAAGTTTCATTTAAAGATGAAGCAGTCAAGAAATCATTAATGGAATACATGAACATCAAGGAGGGTCAATAATCATGAAGAAATTACTCGCAGTATTATTAACACTCTTGGTTCTTGTTGGATGTGCTGATGCACGCGTCACACCTTCAACAAACAATGAAATCTTCACCGTTGGTAATATTACCATCGATGATAACAAACTCTTTGACGTAATGAAGACTGTCGATGGGGGTCAACTCGTGATGGCTCAAGCCGAACGTGACCTTAGCAAAGATGTTGTTGATGACACTTTGGAAGCAAAAGCTGCTGAAGAATTGGCAAAAACAAAAGAATCCTTGGGTGATCGTTTCGAAGAAATTCTAAAACAATTACACATCGAAAATGAACAAGCTTATGTTGATCTCTACATCCTTCCTGCACTCCGTATGGAAAGCCTTATTAAATCAACAATTGAAGCTGATTTCGAAACACTCGTATCAGACTACAAGCCAATGAAGGCACGTATCTTGCAAACAGATTCAAAAGAAAAAGCAGCAGAAGCACTTGCGAAAGTTCAAGCTGGTGAAGACTTTGGAACTGTAGCAACTGAATTTGTGGGGGCAAACGCTACCTACAAAGGTGATGAAAAAATCTATAACATCAAAGGAACTGAGTTCCCATCTGTTGTTGCAAAATTCATCACAGTTCAAGAAGCGCCTGGATTAAGTGAAGTTCTTGTTGATGAAGCAAACGGTGTATCATACATCGTCCAAATCATCGAAACACAAGCAGATCGTTTCAAAGATGAACTCCTTGAACAATGGACCAACGATACAACAATGGTTAAGACTTACAAGATTAAGCTCTTCAAAGATGCTAACTTCGCAGTCTACGATAAAGACATTGTCGCTGGAATGAAGAAGAACTTCGGTGACTTCTTACCTCAATAAAAAAAATAAACCACGTCACGGCGTGGTTTTCTTATGCTATACTTGAATCAAACTGGAGGAATAATTATGACTTTATTCAAACGTATTATCGACGGCGAAATCCCTGCAAAGGTTGTTTACGAAGACGACGACGTTTTGGCATTTCTGGACATCTCACAAGGGACACCTGGCCACACACTTATCATCCCCAAAGAAGAGACTGCATCCCTTCTCACGGCAAGTCCCGAAGTCCTCACTGCAGTCAGTATTGCGTCACAACACGTTGCCAAGCTACTCATGGAAAAACTGGGTGCATCAGGTGTTAATATTCTTAGCAATGCCAATGCGGTAGCGGGACAAACCGTCTTTCATTACCATGTTCATGTGATCCCGCGTTATGACCACGATGAACTCACCTTCACATTCAAGAAACATGAAAATGATATCGATCGGATTCACCAAAGGATAACACAATAACAAAGCTCCCTCCAGGAGCTCTGTTCACATATAAATCAATACGCGACTCACTTTTGTTGGTGAGTTTTTTTAATCCTTTAACATTCCATGCAAAAGTAACTTCTTAATGAGTTCTAATTCCTCACCATTAGCATATTCAATCGTGTTTACTGCATTAATGAACTTCAAATATACAGTATCGGAAATCGTTTCATCGATTGATTTTGACGCCCTTCCCTGCGCAAGAATCTTGAGGTAAAGCGATTGCTTATTCGTGCTGATGGAAGTCTTAATCAAATCGATAAAGCGTGCATCATCACTCTTAGCGATTAAATTATTAATTTTCACACCCATAGCATTGTCGCACAGTTTAAGGACAGCTGCCATTTTTTCAGTAAAGAGTGACTTTGATTTCAAGAGCACATCTACTTCGTTATCGATTTCAGACATCCAGGTATTGATGATGCCATCAACAATACCCTCTTTGCCACCAAAGTAATTATAGATTGATGCCTGAGACACCCTTGAATCTTTCGCAATGGCCGCGATGGATACAGATCCATATCCATCGTGCGAAAACAAAGTCAAAGCACTTTGTAGTACACGGTCTTTTTTCTCAATTGTTGTTTTCTCATACTTGTTCATTTTATCACCATCTGAATTATAGCACGTTTATAGTTTGGAATATATAACAAATATTACAAAGTTATTGACGGTTCAAAACATCGGTGTTACACTGAGTTTAGAAATATCGTTAAATATTCTAAACTCAGAAAGGGCTGCAGATGCTTATAAACAAGAAACGATTTCAATTTCTACTTGCAGCAATGGTGTTATTTATCATGGCATACAATCCAATTACAAAATACCTTGTAGATCAAGCTAAACACCCCACAAGATTCATAGGACAGTTAATCACAAACATTTGGTCTTCATACTTTGAAACGCTTAGTATATGGAGTAACAACCTTGTCTATTTGCCTGAAGGTTCAACTATCCTCGATGTTGGTTTTGGTGGTGGTTCTAACATTAAATATATTAATAAAACCATTGCGAACGTCACACTCTATGGGATTGATATCTCACAAGAGTCACTTAAGACAGCAGCACGAAACAATCAAAATGGCATTACCAAGGGAAACATTTCATTATCAGTACAAGATGTGGCAGCAATGGCATTCGATGATGCCATGTTTGATACAATTTTTGTCATTCAATCTCATATGTATTGGAATCAATTGGATGATGGACTTCGCCAGTGTTATCGCACATTGACCGATCATGGAACACTTGTCATTGCTAGCGAAATTGATAAAATTAACTACCATCTTTCAGAATACAGCAACCACGATCTATTTAAGAATCATCTTCAAAAACTTGGCTTCACCAAAGTCACCGTTCGTATCAAGGGAAACTACGTCGCATTCATTTGCAACAAATAGATTGCGTTGTTATCCATAAAAAAAGATCAACTTGAGATTACTCTCAAGTTGACCCTTCGACTCCTTTTGGAGTCTTTTATTATGCTTCAGTTTTTGGTTCTGTTGCTGTTTCTTCTTTTTTAACTTCTGGTTTTGGAAGAAGCGCCTTACGTGAGACATTAACACGTCCACGGTCATCAACTTCTGTAACCTTAACCTGAACTACATCACCGAGTTTAAGGACGTCTTCAACGTTCTCAACACGTTCATGTGCAATTTTTGATACATGCAACAATCCATCTGTTCCTTCAAACAATTGAACAAAGGCACCGAATTTTTCAACACGAACAACTTTCGCATCGTAAATTTCGCCAACTTTTGCCTCACGAACAATGGATTCGATTTTCGCTTTTGCTTTATTGATTGCGGCCATATCACTATGGTAGATAACAACACGTCCATCGTCCTCAATATCAATTTTAACATTGTCTGAGTCTTCGATGATTTGGTTGATAATTTTACCGCCAGTACCAATAACATCACGAATTTTATCCGGAGCAATTTGAATTTGTGCAATCTTCAATGCATATGTACCAACTTCTGGACGTGGCTCTGAGATAACTTCATTCATAGCATCCATCATTTCAGCACGGCCCTTTTTGGCTTGTGCTAGTGCTTCTTTCAAAATTTGACGGCTTAAACCGGCAATTTTAATATCCATTTGTAATGCAGTGATTCCTTTTGACGTACCGGCAACTTTAAAGTCCATATCGCCAAAGTGATCTTCCATACCTTGAATATCAGTAAGGATTGTATAGTCATCGCCCAATTGGACAAGTCCCATTGCAATACCACTAACAGCAGCTTTAATTGGAACCCCGGCAGCCATTAATGCAACCGAACCTGCACAGATACTTGCTTGTGAAGATGAACCATTGGATTCAAGAACTTCAGCAACCAAACGAATTGTGTATGGGAATTCTTCCATTGTAGGTAATACATAAGATAACGCACGTTCACCCAAGGCACCGTGACCAATTTCACGACGTCCAGGCGCACCCATACGTCCTGTTTCACCAACTGAGTAGGGTGGGAAATTATAGTGATGCAAGAAACGCTTTTCTTCAACCTCGGATAAGTCATCGATGATTTGTGTATCGCCCATCGCACCTAATGTACATACTGAGAGTACTTGTGTTTCACCACGGGTGAATAATCCACTTCCGTGTACACGTGGTAAGATATCCATTTGAACGTTTAGTGGTCTAACTTCGTCAACACCACGTCCATCCGGACGAATTTTCTCAACAGAAATTAAGCGACGCACTTCACCCGCTACAATATCATGGGTGTATTCTTTTACGAATTTAAGTGCTTTATTCTTTGCAGCTTCATCTTCATATGATTTTGATTCAAAATGTAAATATGCTTTCTCTTCAAAGTCATCAATCGCACCATAGCGCTCAAGTTTACCTTCGATAGCGACTGCCTTACGTAAGTCTTCACCGACTAATGCTTCAACTTCTTCTGCAATTTCTGTAGGAACTTCGTATAAGTTTACGGCCATTTTTTCTTTGGCTACAGCCTGTGCAATTTCAATTTGGAATGCACAAAGTTTTTTGATCCACTCATGTCCAAACATCATCGCATCTAAGAATTCTTCTTCCGATACTTCTTCAGCACCCGCTTCAACCATGTTGATAGCGTCTTTGGTACCCGCAACGATTAAGTGCATGCGTGATTTTGATTGTTGTTCGAGGTTTGGATTAATCACAAACTCGCCATCAATCAAACCAACAATAACACCTGCAATCGGTCCTTCAAATGGAATGTCAGAAACACCCAATGCCAATGAAGCACCAAACATTGCTGCCATATCTGGCGCATAGTCTTTATCAACAGAAAGTACAGTATTTACAACTTGGACTTCATTTCGGAATCCTTCTGCAAATAATGGACGTACAGTACGGTCAATCAAGCGTGATGTCAATGTTGCATGCTCGCTTGGTCGTCCTTCACGACGTAAAAATCCACCTGGGATTTTTCCTACTGAATACAATTTTTCTTCATATGTAACCGTAAGTGGGAAGAAATCAATGTCCTTCGCTTTCTTACTCGCAGTCGCTGCGGAAAGTACCACGGTGTCTTCATAACGGATTAATACGGATCCCCCTGCTTGTTTCGCAAGTTCTCCTGTTTCAACTTTTAAACTCTTACCATCGAAATCTAATTCAAATACTCTCTTACTCATAGATTCACCTCATATTGTCTGTTTCAATTTTAACATAATTCCCAGTCTTTTCCTATCGAAAATGAGACATCGCCCACTTCTTAGCGTGGATTACAATAAAAAAGGAGCTTTCGCTCCTTAGAAATTATTTTCTTAATCCTAAACGTGTGATTAATTCACGGTAACGGTTGATGTCTTCATTACGTAAGTATGTTAATAAATTACGACGACGTCCAACTTTTTTAAGAAGTCCACGGTTTGAATGGTGGTCTTTCTTGTGTACTTTCATGTGCTCTGTTAAGAGATTGATTTCGTTTGTAAGAACTGCAACTTGCACTTCAACGGAACCTGTATCTTTATCATTGCGACCGAAGTCTTTCATGATTGCTTGTTTTTCTGCTTGTGATAACATGTGTTATTCCTCCTATATCTAAAGTCCTTTGTAACCGCGTATACCGTCGAGGAGACGTGTACCCCAGTTATAAAGCCTGTTCATTATATCATGTCTCTTTTGAATGTACAATCTTATTTGATGAATTGGAACATATCTTGTGATTGTAGGTATTCTACAAGTTTCGCTTCTTCAGGTTTGATGTGAGCAACAACATTATAGCTGCCATCGTTAACAATACCATCCCGGGTAATAATTGAAATTTCACCCGCATAATGCTTGAGATTATCGTTTACGATAACAACATCGCCTTTTTGGATCGATTCTACTGTATTATTGGGCGCAACTGATGTTCCTTTATTTGTAAATCGCGACACAAAATCCCGTTTCATGTATGCTGCGAATTCACGGCAAACATGCGGATCGGCAAAGAGTATTTTTTGTTCAATTGGACTTAAATTATCTATGGGAATCACACCAATTTGTGTCACGTTACGATCAAGTTGAGAAAGACTTACAAGTTCTTCATCGGTTGCATAAGCATTTCCAATCATAACTGACTTGATCTTTTTAGTAGCAATCATAAAACGTGCTTGGTAATCGATTGGCAATCCACGAAGATCTTCCATACTCACAAGACCTTGGTATACAGGCCAAGGACCATACGTATTCTCGGCATTTGAGGATACAAATCCCGCCACACTGACACCCAATGCATCAATGCCAGTTGAGAAACGGACAAAATCTTCTTCCGATAAGCCAGTATATTTTTGCGGGTAAAAGTTATGACAGGTGCTCAGTTTATGAACATCTGCGCCTGCCGCAATCATCGCTGCAAGATGTGATTCATTCGTACTGGCATTCAGTTCAATCTTCAAACCACTCTTGTTGTGTGTCATTGCCGCATCTTTTTCAACGCCATACCCCATATCTAAGCGAATTGTATCCACATTCATTTGCTTGAAGATACGCAAGTCCTCTCGTGTTGCACCAAGTTTATCAAAAACCATCGGATTAACATCAACAATCACTTCATATCCAAGTGATTGTGCATACCCATTAACATCAGTAAATTCTTCAATTATTTGTTGAACATCGTCACCAACACTTAACAGACATGTAAACATCTTTGTAAATCCAAGTTCAGCAGCACGTTTAAGATACGCTTTATCAGCATCAGGAGTACTGTGTTCTGGGTAAATTGAAACACCTAAATTGATATTACGCTGTGATTGCTTCAAAAAGTCCTGCACTTCTGGTAATGCCATTGCTTGTTCTAAATCTATCGCCATCATAAGTCCTCGCTTTCCTATAACTATTATCCCCCTATTCGCAAGATTATTCAACTTTAACCATTTTAGACAACCATCATCTATTTTTCCAACGACTTGGGAAACCAATGGCACGAATAGTGTTATAATAAGGGAAATGGAGGTAACAAAATTATGAAAAAAATAGCATGGATTGGAACGGGGGTCATGGGGAAACCAATGGCACTTCATTTAGCAAATGCCGGTTATGATGTGAGTGCCTACAACCGAACATTCTCGAAAGCACAAAGTTTACAACCACAGGCAACGGCATACGAAACAATTCAAGACGTTGTGAAAGATGCCGACATCGTTTTTACCATTGTGGGTTATCCAAAAGATGTTGAGGAAGTCTTTAGCGAAATAATGACACATGCCAAACCAGGAACTGTTTTGGTTGATATGACAACATCTTCGCCAACGCTTGCAAAACAACTTCATGAAACAGGAAGAACCAAGGGGTTCCCAGTTCTTGATGCACCTGTAACCGGTGGTGATCTTGGAGCAATCAACGCAACGCTATCCATCATGGTCGGTGGTGATCGCTTAGTATTTGAACGGGTATTACCGCTTCTTGAAATTCTTGGTCAAACTATCAACTATATGGGTGAAGCAGGAAATGGTCAGCATGCAAAACTCGCCAATCAAACAGCAATCGCAGGTGCAATCGCCGGGACTGCCGAAGCACTATACTATGCTCGGGCACAAGGCATTGATATGACAACAATGCTGGCAGTTATTACGGGTGGAAGTGCATCATCATGGCAAGCAGCAAACAACGGGCCTAAAATGATTTCAAAGGACTATGCTCCGGGATTCTATGTCAAACACTTCCTCAAAGACTTAAAACTTGTGATGGATGAAAAGCACGATTTGTATCTACCAATCGTTGAGAATGTCACTAAAATTTATGATGTTATGAGTGAGCAAGGCTTTGCGGAAAATGGAACTCAAGCTATCATAGAATACTACTTGCAAAAACTCTAGAAAAAAATCAGCTGAAAATGCTGATTTTTTTTAGGTTCATGATGTCTTAGATGAAAATAAACTCGGGTCACTCGCAAGATGCGTAAGTGGCTGAATAAGAAATCCTAAAAATAAGAATGTAAAGAACCACAACGTTCCGACGATTAAAATTTTAGAGGCCCGTGTTTCTCGATTTTTTACAAATGAGAATCCAAGAATGAAATACGGTGGCCAAATCAGAATATTCAACATATAATTTCCATAAACTATCATGATTAAGGCATCTGTGAACGAATTTTTATCAAAGTATAATAGCGTTCCGAGTAAAAAGAAAATACTGAACCCTCGTAGAATCTTAAACGCCGTGAGTCGGTGATTCTTCGGTACTTGTTTTTCTACTTTAGTGTTGGTAAATGGTGCAAATGCAGTTTTCATGGCCAACACACTTGTGTATCGATCTTGTGGGTCAAATGCTGTTGCCTTTAGAATGATATTTTTAAATGGGGACATGATTGGCAAGTTCTGATCTGAAGGTTCCTGATCAGTGACAATTGTTTTTAGTGTCATTCCGATGCTATAAATATCGGTTCGAACATCGGTTTGACGATACCCAAATTGTTCGGGAGCAGCATAACCAATGGTCCCAACATAAACGGTATCTTGACCTTTACCGTGTTCAAATATACGAAAGGATTGTAAATCAATCAACGTTACGTGCCCAGATTCATCAACCAGAATATTATCCGGTTTAATGTCACGATGAATAATCGGATGTGTATGTTGATGCAAGTATGCAACAGCATCAAGCAGCTGTACCATGAGGTTTGCAATTTCAGCATCGGTTGCGCGTGTCGTACGAATATAGTCTAAGAGATTTTGACCTTGAATATACTCGATAATGAATATTGTCGCATCTTCCACTTCGTAGTAATCATAGATTTTTGCAACATGGGGATGATTTAGAGTTTTTAAGACGGCCAATGACGCATTATCAACGTTACTTTTATGAATTCGTTTGCGAACGCACAGACGATCGTGTTCGTGCGAATACACCAAATCAACATTCACGCTGTCTTTGCTGGCCAACTCACGAACATGATCGTATTGGTTATCTTTTAAAATCCCTGTTATTCCCGACATATATAACTTTCCCCATGTTTTTCAAGAAGTTCTTCTGTCTCTGACAAATCATGTTTGTGATTTATCGCATAGATTATAATGGCATCGCGTGTATTCTTAGGATAGAGCGGATTAACGTTTGAGTGTTTTAAGACATATTTGGTTTCTTCAAGTGTACATCCCATTCCTAGGGTAAGTTGAAGAATATGGTTACGAGATGGATTGGTTTTCTTGCCTGAAAATATCTCGTATGCGTACGTTGGATTGAGCAGGCTTGCATCAATGACTTCACGTTTTGAGAGTGACTTCGCTTCCAGTAACTCGTTAAAAATATGTGCAAGCGTTGGCATAACATGCAATGTCTCATCCAACGTTGAATTCAACTTTCCTTCAAATGCTAACGCATCAAACAATTCATCTGTATTCTTCGCCATAGTGTCTCCTTATTCGCCCAATATATCCATAAATGGCAGTAAAACATCATCTAACATAATATAACCATTAAATGTCGTCACAATACCATCATCATTAACTTCAAGCAATTGGCTGTGAACCCCTTGTTGAATGGCATCGGAAAATACATCTTGCATGGTAATTCCAAAGCGATCATAAAACCGTTTAAAAGTAATCCCTTCACGAATTCGCAAGCCCATCATTATAAATTCAAACATTTCATCTTCTAAAGATAATTCAATAACTTCTTTGTATGCTTCTTTTTGAAGGTACTCACCCAACCGGACCGTCCATGTACGACGTGTATGGTCGACTTTCATACTTGAACCCGGTCCGAGTGCATAAAAGTCTTCATAGCGCCAGTAGACTTGATTGTGACGACTTCGTGCTCCTGGTTTACTGAAATTTGAAATCTCATAATGTTCAAACCCATTGGCTTGCATTATTTCAATACACGAAAGGAACATCTCTGTCTCGAGTTCAATAGGTACCGGTTTGATACCGCGTCGTCCAAACAGTGAATTGGGCTCAACAGTCAGCGCATAAATTGAGACATGATCCGGTTGCAAGGCAATGATATCTTTCATCGATTTTTGAAACGACTCAAGAGTTTGTCCCGGAAGACCGTACATCAGATCCAAAGAGATATTGTCAATGCCAATGTCGCGAAGGAGTTGTACTCCTTTTCCAACATCATAAAATTTATGATGACGGCCAATTTTTTCCAGCAAATCATCATCGGATGTTTGCACGCCCAAACTCATGCGGTTCACACCATAATCATGGAGCATCTTTACTTTATCATACGTCAGATTCTCAGGGTTTCCCTCAAATGTCCACTCATAGTCCGTCGCCAAGTGGGGCTTGAGTGCTTGCAAAAGTGCTTCGAGCTGATCATCTTCTAAAGAGGTTGGTGTTCCTCCACCAACGTAGATTGTTTCAAGATTATTGGGTAATGCATTGATTTGTTGGATCAATCGAATCATAAAATCATCTGAAATTACGCGTGCATATTTAAACCGTGTAAAATCACAATACCCACAGATGTGGTCACAAAATGGAATATGAACATACAACGCCTTAGTACTCACGCTTCATCACCTCAGCAATCTTGTTATTAATGATTGTCTCAACATCATAACCGCGGTCATAACAAATTGAGAGCACGTACATGAGGACATCGGCAAGTTCTGCTTTGAATGCCGCTTCACTTTCGTTAAGACTTTCTTTGAGTTCTTGTGATTCTTCTAAAACACAATTGACCATAAAGTCAATTGTGTCTGTTTCATCCCAGCCAAAATGCGTGCGCATTTTTTGTATGCTGGCAAAGATATTATTCATCATCCATCGAAAGAACTGCCATAAATGCTTCTTGAGGAATCTCTACAGACCCTACTTGCTTCATGCGTTTCTTTCCCTCTTTTTGTTTTTCTAATAGTTTTTTCTTACGACTGATATCTCCACCATAACATTTCGCAATAACATTTTTACGAACTGCCTTGATTGTGGAGCGTGCAATGACTTTTTGATTGATTGCCGCTTGAATTGGAACCTCAAACTGGTGACGGGGAATCAACGTACGGAGTTTTTCCGTAATTGTCTTTCCACGTGCTTGGGCAAAATCACGATGAACGATTGTTGACAAGGCATCGACAATCTCTCCATTTAGTAAAATATCCATCTTGACAAGTTTAGACTCTTTATAACCCACAAACTCGTAATCAAATGAGGCATACCCACGCGTTGATGATTTGAGTCGGTCAAAAAAGTCAAAGACGATCTCGACAAGTGGCATGTGATAGATAATGTTCATACGTGTTGCATCAAGTGCTTGCATATCGATATAGGTACCACGTTTATTTTGACACAATTCCATTACCGATCCTACATATTCTGAAGGAACGATAATTTCTGCTTTTACATAAGGTTCTTCAACTTTTTCGATAACATTTGATACCGGCATCTTTGAAGGATTCTCGATTTTAATCATTTCACCATTGGTTAAATAAACATGGAATACTACGGATGGTGCAGTTGCAATAAGATCAAAGAGATATTCTCGCTCCAAACGTTCTTGAATGACATCCATATGTAAGAGCCCTAAGAACCCACAGCGGAAACCAAATCCTAGAGCTTGCGATGTTTCTGGTTCAAAAACCAAGGAAGAATCGTTAAGCGCCATTTTCTCTAAGGCATCACGCATGTCTGTGTAACGCTTGCTATCGATTGGATAAAGTCCACAATATACCATCGGATTAAGTTTGCGATATCCTGGTAGTGGCGCTGCTGCAGGACGTGCGTCATGCGTAATCGTATCCCCTACTTGAACATCCTTAATTGATTTAATGGATGCTCCAATCCAACCTACTTCGCCCGTAACGAGTTGATTCTTCTTAACTTCTTTAGGTGTACGAATTCCCAACTCTGTGACCTCAAAAACGGCACCTGTTTGCATGAATCGGATTTCATCACCAATTTTCACAGAGCCTTCTTCGATACGGACATATGCAATAACACCACGATATGTATCGTAAATCGAGTCAAAGACTAACGCTTTTAGCGGTGCATTGATATCACCTTGTGGTGCGGGAATTTTTTCAACAATCGCTTCTAATACTTGATCGATATTCAAGCCTGTTTTTGCAGAAATAAGTGGAGCATCACTGGCATCAATGCCAAGGACATCCTCAATTTCTTTCTTAACACGCTCAGGGTCAGCAGAAGGCAGATCAATTTTATTGATAACAACCATGATTTCCAAATCATTTTCAATCGCAAGATATGCGTTGGCCAATGTCTGAGCTTGAATTCCTTGTGTTGCATCAACAATCAAAATAGCACCTTCGCAAGCAGCAAGTGAGCGTGATACTTCATACGTAAAGTCGACGTGCCCAGGCGTATCAATCAAATGAAACGTATAATCTTGACCATCTTTGGCGTGGTATTCTAATTGCACGGAGTTAAGTTTTATGGTAATTCCGCGCTCACGTTCAAGATCCAATTGATCGAGTAACTGTGCTTGCATATCACGTGTCGCAACGGTATTTGTTTGTTCTAAAATCCTATCTGCCAATGTTGACTTACCATGGTCAATATGAGCAATGATAGAAAAGTTTCTTATATTTTTCTGATTCATGAATCAAGACTCCTTAAACGATCCACAAGTTCTTTAAACTTGGGGTAAAACAGGCTAACAATAAGTGCAGATATGAGCCCCTGAGGTAAATTCCCCACTGCTGATACCCAGAAGATGTTAGCATCTTCCAAAAGTAGAGCATCCAATCCCGCATACAAGACAACCATTGTTAATCCTGCTGCAAAGAAAGCAATATAACGACGCTTGTGCGTGAGATAACGTTTCAGCATAATAATAACCAAAACTTCTGATGCTTTGATAAAAATCGTAAAGATCGCATACTGTGGGTAGCCACCCAATATATCCGCCAAAGCACTTCCAACACTGGCAGCAAAAATAGCACCGCGCATTGGCAGTAATAAAGCCCCCAACATAACACCCACATCGCCTAAGTTTAAATAACCATAAGCAATCGGAAAACGTGTGAATAAGGTTAGTCCGGTAATTAGTGCTGTCACAATTCCTATTAACACAAGTGTTTGTGTTCTTTTTACTTCGTATTTATTGTTCATTCAAATATTTTCCCCTTCCAATCGCGTCCAATACCATTGGCAAAGTCTTTCGCAGCAGTCACAGGTTTGCCTGCAGGCTGAATACGAGTGATGATAACTGAACCATTTAGGCACGCAATTGTAATTCCTTCATCTGTCACTTGAGTTATTGTTCCTGGTATTTTGCTTTGTACCGTTTCAATCATTTTGGCTTGGTGAAACTTCACATTTTCACCTTCCAAACGACCATATCCTACTGGCCATGGAATTAGCCCTCTAATATGATTGTACACGATGTGAACATCTTGATTAAAAGAGATAAACTCGTCATCACGTTGAATTGTATAGGCAAGTGTCACTGCATCTTTATCTTGAGGCACAAACACGAGCTCACCATTTAGATAACGTGCAAGATCAACATGAATTAAATCCTTTGAGACATGCATAAGTTTTGCTTCTACATCACCCATTGTGTCGTCGGCCGCAATTGGAACGCTGCGTGAGGTTAACATATCACCACTATCCATACCAACATCCATGAGCATCAAGGTAACACCCGTTTCCATCTCACCACGAATGATTGACCAATGAATCGGTGCTCCCCCACGGAATTTCGGTAACAATGAAGCATGGACATTCAAACATTTATATTTGGGATAATCCAAAATAGGTTTGGGTACAATCTGCCCATATGCGCAGGTAATAACTAAATCCGGTTGCATCGCTAAAACTTCATCAACACTGTTCTTAATGCGCTCAGGTTGGAGCACTGGAATTCCATGTTCAAACGCCATCTCTTTAACTGGAGATGCCTTAAGCACTTTCTTTCGTCCAAATGGACGGTCAGGTTGCGTTACAACTGCAACCACATCATAACCATCATCAATTAATTGTTGTAAAATAACACATGAAAAAGGGGTCGTCCCCATAAACATTACGCGCATACTATCACATCCTATCACTTATTATAGCATGGTTCACAAGCAAGATTAAAGAAGTATTGCCCCATGTGAATAAAAGAAAACGTCACTGGGACGTTTTCGAATTATTTCTTGCGTTTATGGGAAACTACCGCACCCAAAATTGCTACAAATCCGCCAAGAGCAATTCCCAGTCCAATTATCACAATCGGATGGTTGGATACACCTGAATGTGGTAATACAGGCGGTTTGGGTGCCAATGGTTGTTCGGGTTCAATTGGGTCAATGGGACTCGTTGGGGCATGATATACATTTATAAATTGAACATCCGCAATTGTATCCGCAACAACTTTTCCCGTAATGATACCAGAGGCTGGAACTGAAGTATAGTTGGAATGTTGCAATTCGGTCACCAAGTATTCCAATCCAGCTGGAATGTCGTGAACCGTTAACGATTCGCCATGCTTTAACTCAATCACATCACCACTTTGAATACTACTCGTAATATTTCCCTTCGTGATCTTAAATATCGCATCAGTATCAATCTCTAGTACAAATGAGAACGAATCCGCGGGTGCTTTATCACCTGTGACAGTCTTGGAAATGACAAGATCACCGTGTGGCGGCAGGATTCGCTTATTCACGATTTCGATCGCCAGTATGTCATCACTGTTGGTTAAATCAATCGTTGTTGAAGCCTCACCAATCGTATGTCCACTTGGAGCTTTTGTTTCAACGAGTTTGTAGATACCTGGCGTTAACGCTGTAATTGCAATCTTTCCTTCAAAATCCGTTGTATATGTCCGGTCACTATGCAATGTGCCATCGGCATAATGAAGCTTAAACTCCGCACCTGCTAACACTGATTTTTGAGTTGAATCATCAACCTTTGTTATTACGACACTTGACGTTGGTAGCCATGTTTTTGATGTTTCTACAGTTTGCGCATCGCCTTCAAGGTCCAAATAATCCACTCGGGCTCCCATTTCTATCCCATCATAGTTTGTAGGTGCAAAGCCATTGGATGCTGAGGTATCTGCATCATCATTTAGAAACAATGGTATGGATACACGTTGTGATAAAAGAGTCTCATCCGAAACCGTAAAGGTAAATGTTACACGTTGAACTGGAACGCCATCCACAGTATCTGACACAATGCTAACATCAGTATATTCAGATGGAAAATATACATTGTCGCTATTCATCATCAATCGTGACTCATCAACTCTAAAATAGCGATTATCAATCACATCACTCATCGTGACAATTTTGGTTGATTGAGTAATTTCATCGTATGCTTTTTTAAAGATATCATTAAAACTTGCTTCAATGCCCTCAGTATCATCGGCATTGATACTGAAAATATTCTCTTCATCAATAAATTTACTTAAACGTGTCATCATTGCGCTCTCATTGGAGCTTTGAATCGCAATTGCATAAAAATCATAATCCGGGTATGTTCTTTTGATTGTCTCGCTCATTAATTGATTATCACTGTCAGCAATACCATGCCCGCCACTCCGTATGGCAGCTACAGCCTCACTCCCATTTGAGTTTGCATTTAAGTTATCCATAGTATATGTTGGTGCACCATCGGTAACCAACACAACTGCCTTGGCATGATCGTTCACTTCAGTATCTGCTTTCATGATTGTATAACCCGACATTAGTGCAGCAAGATAATTCGTCCACATTGATTGGGTTGTCTGCCCCGTTTCCCCTTTAAGGTACTGTTCTACGAATTCACCGGTGTATTTTACACTTTCTTCGACACCGCTCATAAAGGTATTCTTATCATCTGTGAACATCGCATAATCTTGTGAGTGAACTGGATTCCCTACAGTATCAATACCTCGTGCACGGGTGTTGAATGAAGAGAACGCCAGGCGGCTTTCTGGTGTTTGTGTTAAGAGGCGATTACCAAAGTATGCGACAGCATCATACAAGAGATGAACCCTTTGATACGACCCCTCACGATTTCCTGTAACTGAATTCAGCGAACTTTCATACCACGATCGTGGAACACCAGCAAGATCATACGACGCATCATTGCCATCCAAATCTATCAGCTCCATCTTGTCAACATAAGAGGGTTGGTAAGCGTAATTTGTATAAGTTGTCGGTGAATTCTCCAGTCTCGCTATCGGATAGCTCACGCGACTTCCCAATCCATCACGGTGGTAAACATTATTTTCAACCTCACTCATATAATTCTTTACAGGTTGATTAAAATCAACCAAGAACCAGGCAAGATCGCCTGTTCCACTCATAAACGCCAACCGTTGGTTGCTACTTGTTGTTCCTTGATAGTTACGTGGCACAAGGTGGACATCGGCACCATCCATATATGGGTATGTTGGGAAGAGTGTCGCTAAATCGTCCGGATCTATTTGTATTTTAATTTGTGGATCTACGCTATAGTTGTAACCCGTCTCTGTTAAGAAATGCTCCCCAGACGTAATATCAATTTCACCCGTCCCATTCAATGTACCACTATCATTGACTACCAACGGCAGGATTAGATTGTTAAAGAAGTCATACATCGATGGCGTAATATTCAGTTTTGTATGATAAGTCCGCATGTAAAAGAACTCATGCTCGGGATTGAGGTTTCCACTTTGTTCACCCATGGATCCAGATGTATCCAACAAGAAAATTACATCCGTAGGCTTTGCTAGTTTATATACCGATTCAAACCCATCAAAAGTAAGATCAACGCGTGCTTGATTCGTATTTGATTCCCATACTGCCGTCTTCTCCAAACTCACACGCTCATCGCCACTGATATTTGAAGTTGTTTGACTTGGGTAACTATCATTAGCTAGCACTGGCTTTATCAAAAAGAATGAAGATACCATCAAAGTCACAACCATCACACTTTTCAGAATCTTTAAATGTCTCATACGCACCTCCATACACAATCTCCGCATTTGCGATTGTCTATAAAATAGCACACATAGTGAGCCCCGTATAACGAAAAATTGTGATAGCATATATCTATTTTATTGGTCGAGAATCATGTTGATACATTTTTTTACGATTGGTTCGCATAAACTGTGCTTTTTTGATATAATATTGAATATATTGGAGGTGGGAATTATGCCACAAATTGAAAGTCAAAAGAAACGCGTCTTAACAAGCCGTAAGGAACAAGCTTCAAACCGTCGTCAAAAAACGACATTAAAAAATACTTTAGTAGATTTTAAAACAGCAGTAGAAGCAGAAGACAAAGAGAAAGCAACTGTATTGTTCAACCGTTCAAACCAACTCTTGGACAAATCAATTACAAGCAACATACACCATAAGAACTATGTTAGCCGTAAAAAATCATCAATTTCAAAATTGATGAACACAGTAAAATAGTCTTTCAAAAGTAAAGTGTAGACGAGCAATCATCGCACTTTTTTTGTGTCAAATTTCCTCCAGAAACAAGAAGCATCACGCCATATTGAGTGCCTTTTTATCGCTAATGGCGCACAGCACACAATAAAAAAAACCAACCAGGACACTGTCCAAAGTTGGTCTAAATTTTTAACGTTCTGATTCTATAAGTATTTTCGATAGAAATAGTAATCAATACCTTCAAGAGGTGTATTTTCAATCACACCAAAACGCTCATAATTATTTTTCTCGTAGAAAACAGGCGCTTCAAAAGAAAAGGTTTCAAGAGTGATGCACGTACATTTTTCAGAACGCGCTTTCTCTTCCATTGCTGCGAGAAGCTCGCTACCCGTCCCTTTACCGCGGTAATTTTCATCAATCCAAAAATAATCAATGTGAAGCATATTCCAAAAACTGTGCCCCGTAATACCGCCGACTATTTCTTCATTATCATTATACAAATAGGCACCCAAATAACTCTCAGCAATTGTATCGATGGTCGTTGGTAGTTTCGATTCACTGAACTCAACTATTTTTTCTTTAATTAAAGGGTGAAGTGAATCACCTTTATAACTTCTTATTTTCATATACTCACCTCTAACAACACAGGGAATTGTGTTGATTCAAAAATCATAGAATAACTTAACGCATAACTTCTATCATAAAAAGTTCGAAGGCAACAAAGCGATCAATTTTTCCTAACTTCACGTCTTGATCAATTTGCCCCAAACGATTGAGTAAACTTAAAATCGTTGTAGCATTACCAGCTTGATAACGGACCAAGAAGTGCGCTTGCTTTTCAGAGATATCCAACTTGCGAGCAATATCATTCGCCTGATAATGAGCCTCAACCAACGCACTCACTTGGAAAGTTCGGCGCAAACTTGCAGCAACCATTCCAATGAGTGCCAAGGGGTCCATTTTTAAAGCAAGTAAATCATGATAGACCGTAAAAGTCTCATTCATTTTCTTTTTTACGAGTGCATCGCTGAGCGCAAAAATATTATCATCTAATGAACGTGCTACAAGTAACTCGACATCTACTTCAGTAATCGCACGCCCAAGCACCTCAAGCTTATCAAATTCCTGTTGCATACGTAACAAGTCAATTCCCACGCGACTCGCAAAAAGATTCACGGCACGCTCATTCATACTCAAACCTCTGCGCTTTACTTCTTGATTCACATAGTTTACAGTCTCATTCTCTGTAAGTTCTGATATCGTATGAACATTGGCCGTTTTATCAATCTGTTTCTTTAGTTTCGTTTTCGCAAGTGGTTTCTTATCAAACACTAAGACTACACTGATTTCAAACGATGATGCACCCATGAGTTCAAGCAACTGCTCTTCGCTGGCTTTCTTCGCTTCTTTTTCACGAATTGTTAGGATGATTCTTTTCTTATCTCCAAAGAGGGACACTGTGAACGCAGCCTCAAATACGGCATCCATTGTAAATTCACGGTCTAGCATGTCAAAACGCAACACTTCCGCTTCACCGTAGTTTTGTAGTTGATCTTTTAAAATTTTATCGATTTTTTGTTGAATTAAATAATCGTTTTTTCCGAAAATAACGTCTAGCATTTTATCACCGTGTTAATTATACCAAATGCACCCTTGGAAGTAACGAAATAATCCAAAAACGGTGTCCAGATGAAGGTAATATTCCCAAGTTGTGAGGTTTGAAGCGGGGTAATTCTTAGGTTGAAAAGATTTCGCATCACATCATTATGAGGATGTCCGTATGTTGAAGGTCGCGAACTTATGATTGCATACCGTGGTCGCAGCGCTTGTAAGAAATCACGACCACTCGATGTTTTTGAACCATGGTGCCCCAACTTCAATAAATCAGCAGATAAGAACGGATTGGAACGCATGAGTTCGCGCTCTTGTTCAAGCCCGGCATCACCCATGAATAAGGTATTGTGTGGCCCAAGGACAATGAGAGAGTTGGCATTACTTTCTTCGTAACTAATATCTGACAAAAGCATTGTGTAGAATTCAAGCGTATCTGTTTTATTTTTTATGATTCTCGGATTGAATTCACGTTCTAATTGCTCTGTATTTTCACTGTGGTCTAAGTCATCATGAGTAATGATTAACTGATCAAGTTCTTTTACACCTTGAGCGTATAACGTATTGCGGAGGTCTGAGTATGCTTGACGTCGACCTGTGTCAATGAGGGTGGTATCAAGATTGAATGGATATTGGATCAGCGTTGCGTCCCCTTGACCAACATCGATGTATGTAATACGTGTAAATGGATAAAACGTTAACCACAAACACATCATCGAGACCACATATTTTTGTGTGTTCGATTGTCGATATGCACTCATTACCAAAAGAATCAAAAAAAGGATGGATGGTTTCCCCACAAGTGTTAGACGTTTCACAACACTAATTTCAAAAAATCCAATATACCACTCAAAGAATTTGACTGTGTATTCCAGCATAAACGACCAATGCAAAGAGAGCAGTGCGCCAATATACACAAGTCCACATACAATCCGAGTCACCTTGTAAAGCGCCAATTCAAGAGGATTGAATCGATACAATACACGTAAGTTAAGATATAGCGTAATTGCATACGAATCCTTCAGCCGCATCGATAACCCAGAAATTAGAAACTTGCCAAAAACAAGTATGAACGCGATATTCGTGACACTACCTGGAAAAAGGATTAAGAGGATAATCACTTGTTTTTCTTTGCTTACAAGGTCTTTTAGCATGACACGCAGCAATGAAAAGCCAATCCCAAAAAGGATGGCATGAATACTACATATGAAAAGACGAACAGACTTGCATTTTTGCATTCCAATGTAAGGGCGAAGGATAAAAGTTACAATTGTAAGAAGGCCTGTAAGTTGAAAAGACAATGACGTTAATAACGGATAATCCGAATTGTACTGTGAAAATAAAATATCTTGAAGTAAGGGATAGTCAGAAGTCTTCTTCCAAAGTATCGTTCGAATTGAAGTATTCTTTGACTGAACGGTTGTTTGCGGCTTTGTTATCACGGTTTGAATGCGATTATTTGAATTCACTATGCGTGTTTGATCACCAACAACTGACAAACGATCTCCAAGTGCCCCATCATATTGTCCAATAATGCGATAACCTTGTGTTTTACTCCGCACAACATAGCTCGATGCCCCGATAGACTCTACAAACCCAGTCACGTTTGATTCAATAGGATACCAGTAGTGTGTAACCATCAACGCAATCCCAAGAATACAGAAAACTGCACCACGATTTTGTTTCCTCTCCACAAACATCGCCCACGCCAGAATGAAAACCCACTGGTGATAGAACCAAGAACCAAAAAGAGAGAGAACAACAATGCCATAAACTACAAGCATATATCGGCCTTTATTTTTTCGAACTTCTTCACGCCCATTCCTTTAACAAGCATTAAATCTTCTAACATCTGAAAATTTCCATGCTCCTCACGGTATGCGACAATATCACTTGCCATCTTCGGACCGACACCGGTCAATACTTGAAGTTCTAAAGCTGTTGCTGTATTGATCGAGATTGGTTCAATTTCAGTAAGCGTTGGGATTGTAATCACATCGCGATGGGCAACTATCTTCTGGCGATTTATCTTACGCTCGTCAACATCACCATCCAACACAACCTTTTCCAGCACTTCATCTAGCGTTGCAAAAGGTTCAATTAAAACTGTCTTGGTCTCGTTCTTATAAATAACTGTAACATTCATCAAAGATTGGTTTGCTTGATCTATCGGTCGCATATCTTTGAGTCCCACAATCCCCATGATACACACTCCCAACAAGAGCATAAAAAAAAGAACACGTTGCATTGTAATCACCTACCCTAAAGTGTGTGGTCACTGCATCGTGTCCTAATTATTTAATCTTAAGAACTTTAACTTGGTAAGGTTCTTCAACGTTAACCTCAACCACGTCTCCTTCAACTGCTTCAAGCATTGCTTGGGCAAGTGGTGATACGTTTGAGAGTTTCCCGTTGTCTGGATCCGCTTCAACTGATCCAACAATTGAAAATGTTTCTTCTTCACCAAGTTCCATATCGAAGATGGTGACAGTAGCACCAAGGCTTACTGTTTTGTGTTTTGTTTTACTGTTTGTGTCAATAATCTCAACTTTTGAGATTGTAGCTTCAAGTTCACGAATACGGGCTTCGACACGTGCTTGACGGTCACGAGCTGCATCGTAGTCAGCGTTTTCTGACAAGTCACCTTGTGCACGCGCTGCTTTTAGGTCTTCAATGACCTCAGGACGTTCGACATCAATAAGATGGCGGAGTTCACGATTAAGATCGTCAAGTCCCTCTTGAGTAACTGGAATTCTTTCTGTCATATTATCACTCCTTGAATTAGAATTATACCACACTACTGGTTATGATACTACCTATTTTCGTAGTCAGCAAATCAATCGCTACGGCGTTATGTGCGCCTTCTGGAATGATTATGTCGGCATGACGTTTGGAAGGTTCGACAAACTGGTCATGCATGACTCGAACGGTTGTAACATATTGATCAATTACGTGTTCCATTTCGCGACCACGTTGATTCACATCACGTTTTAAACGGCGAATGAATCGCACATCAGCAGCTGTATCAACAAATACTTTAATATCAAGCATCTCTCGAAGTGCCTCATTATCAAGTGTCATAAGACCCTCAATCACAATAACATCGCTTGGCGCAATATCTTCATGGTATGTGCTCCGTGTGTGATTCATAAAATCGTACACAGGTTTCTGAATGGCTTGACCATTCTTGAGTGCTGTAATATCAGCAACCAATAAATCCATATCAAACGCAAATGGGTGGTCATAATTGGTTCCAATGCGAACTTCCATCGGTACATCAGTTTGATCACGATAGTAATCATCCATACGAATGATTACGACATTTTGAGTTTCTTCAAAGTGATTTTTTAAGCGCTTGGCAATGCTCGATTTCCCCGAGGCACTTCCTCCGGCAATCCCAATAATAATCGGATGCATAACGTCCTCCTAGTATCCTAATAATTCTTTACGAACAACTTCGTGTTCTGCATATGTTTTTTGGTAATGGACACTGCCATCACCATTAACGTCTGCAATGAAGAAGAAGTAATCATTTTTATCATAATCCAATGTTGCTTCGATAGCTCGTACCGATGGATTCAAAATTGGTCCAGGTGTTAACCCTTCATAGCGGTATGTGTTGTATGGAGAGTCTGGACTTTCACGTTCACAGTCTTCCCAACTTTCAAACGTATACAGTGCATAACAGACGGTAACACTTGACTCAAGCTTTACCCCATCACGCAAACGGTTCATAAAGACACCAGCAACCATACGCATGTCCACATCTGTATTTGCTTCATATTCAACAATTGAAGCAAGAGTCATAAGTTCATAATGATTGAATCCAGATGCGGCAATTTTACCTTTGTAATCATTGTAATGACGGTTTCCATTCGAAATGATCAATTCCGTAATTTCTTTTTCGGATGCTTCAATATCAAATGTATAGGTATCTGGGTAGAGGAAGCCTTCTAGGAGTACATTGGCTGATTTATTATCCAATAATTCAACAGGCAGTACATCATAGTATTCCATCAATAACGATATATAGGCTTTATCATTCCACAGTTCCAATAGTTTTTCTTCAGAGGCGGTTGTATGTTGTGAAATTGTACGTGCCATGTCTTTGGCCCAACTTCCCTCCACCAACATAATGGTCACCTCTCTGGGTGCTGCATTATCACGATTATTCATATACTCAAGTATTTCGACGGATGACCACGATTTGTCTAATTCAAAATAACCAGCATAGGTATCTGTATAACCTGAAGTTTTTGCTTTTAATTTCGTAAAGAACGCCGATTTAATGATCCCCTCAGACTCAAGCTTGTCAAGAACATCACTTTGAACTTGACCTTCCTCAACTTGAAATAAAACCGGTTCGCTTTCCTTAGAAATTGCGCTTGTGTTGCTGTTTAAGAGCACGATAAACAGAACAGCAGCCGCTACAAGTAAACTGATAGCGGCTGTAATAATCTTAGTGGACTTCTTCATTGCTGTGATCGTGGTCGCAGTTTGAATGGTCATGTTCTTCGCCTTCATGCTTAATAACGAATGCATTAAAGACTTCTTCAATCATTGCCCATTCTTTTTCATCAGTAATGCTTTCAAGCTCACCTTCAGTAGTGTAGCTAGAAACGAAAACTTCACCTGATTCATCTTCTGGGTTTACGTAAAGTACGTATGATTTGTTGAAGGTATCATCGTCAAATGTAAAGAGGATATCCATTGATACCTCACTACCGTCTTCATTGATAACAATAATTGTTTTTTCTTCCATGTTAATTTCCCTCTAGGAACCGTTGTCGGTCAAGAAACGATTGCAATATCTGCACCGCAGCTAACTGGTCAACGACTTTCTTTCTTTTTTTACGTGAGACATCTTGATCAATCAAAATACGATGCGCAGCAACACTTGTTAACCTCTCGTCAATCAAGGTTACTTCCACATCAAACCACGTCTCAAGTGTTTGTTTAAAATCTTCAGACAATTGTGCACGTTCCCCAATATCATTGTTCATCATTTTAGGGTAACCGAGCGCAATCTTTTTTACACGTTCTTTGGTTATGATTTCTTGCAGTGGTTCTTTAAGTTCGTCAATAGAAGCACTGTAATACAGTGTTGCAACTGGATGCGCAAACATCCCTAAGGCGTCTGACACCGCTACACCACATGTTTTGGAACCATAGTCCAAGCCAATTACTTTACCGACCATTACTTTTGATCGAGATAGAAACGAACCAATTCTTCGATGATTTCGTATCGCTCAACTTCTTGGATTGTATTACGTGCATTTTTATGCGACGAAATATAAGCCGGGTCGTTAGAAATGAGATATCCTGAGATCTGGCTTACCGCTTGGTATCCACGATCTTCAAGCGCATCTTGAACTTGTAATAAAATCTCTTTAATTCTATCATGACGAACTTGATCAGAATTATAAGCCATTGTTTCTGTCATATTACTTTTAGACATAGTATCACATCCTTTGTTTCTATTTTATCGCATCCGCAACCAAATTTAAAGATTAATCCCCACTTTGTTGAAGATTTCCGCTTTTGCAGTTGAGAGTTTGGTGATATCCTTGCCACCAGCCTGTGCAAAGTTGGGACGACCACCCCCATTACCACCGGTAACGAGTGCAGCAGCTTTCGCGAAATCGCCAGCTTTGTATCCATTTTTAATCGCAGCATCACTCATTCCAACGACAAATGTCACGCTATCTGCCTTTGCATTAGCAACAAAAACGACATCTACATGATTGCGAACACGTTCAACTAAATCCTTAACCATTTCTGTTTCTTGATCCTCAAGATCAATCCATACAAATTTTAAGTCATCATTGATAACGTGCGCAGCATTTACATAGTCTTGGGTCTTTGCATTTAACACATCACCCATAACCTCTTGGAACTTTTGCTCAAGCGTTTTAATCTCATCACTCATTTCTTGAATTTTATCATGAATTGATTTTTGGGGAGATAGTTTTAATTGGTCACGAATTGCTGCAATTGCCATTTCACTGGCTTTAAGTGTTTCGAAAGCACCTTTGCTTGTTTTACCAATAATTCGACGGACACCCGAACCAACACTTTCTTCAGAAACAATTGTAAAGAGCCCAATTTCACCTGTTCCCTGTGCATGAATTCCGCCACAGAGTTCAATGGAGACATCACCCATACTTACAACACGTACAATATCACCATAATTTTCTGAGAACAATGCCATTGCTCCCATTTTCTTCGCTTCATCCAATGGTTTCTCTTCGGTAACAATGGGTAAAGATGCTGCTATCCAATCATTAATCAAGGTTTCAATTTCTTGTTGTTGCGCATCATTGAGACGTTCAAAATGCGAGAAATCAAAGCGGAAGTATTCGTCATCAACATAGGAACCCGCTTGTTTGACATGATCTCCAACAATTTGTTTAAGCGCTGCTTGAAGCAAATGAACTGCTGAGTGATTCTTGCGAATGAGAACACGACGTTGACGATCGACACTTAACATGAAGGTTTGTCCTTCTTCAATCGCCCCTTCAACTTCAACAAGATGGAGGTTTTGTCCACCAGGTATGCGTTGAACATCAATCACACGGCCGCTTGCAGCAGCAGCGTTAATTGTTCCGGTATCGGCGACTTGTCCCCCACTCTCAGCATAAAACGGTGTCTGAGCAAAGACAACGTGTCCTTTACCACTGAACGAATCAACACGTTTACCATCTACAAACAATCCAACCACTGTTGATTCCAGACTCAATGCATCGTATACAAATTCACTTGGAACCGTGAAATTCATGATTTCTTCTTGCTGTGAGTTCATAGATTCTGTTTTTGTACGACTTGAACGTGCACGTTCTTTTTGTGCTTCCAAGGCGATATTAAATCCCTCAAGGTCGACAGTGAAATGATATTCCGCGGCAATTTCTTGAGTCAATTCAACAGGGAATCCATAGGTATCATAAAGTTTGAATGCGACATCACCGGCGATATTATGACTCTCACTTGCCTTAATGCTGTCTAACAAGAGTTTCTCTCCACCTGCTAAGGTTTTTGCAAAGCGTTTCTCTTCACTCAGGATTAATTCAACAATCATGTCACGACGTTCGCTTATGTATGGATAGAAATCTTTCATAACTGCGATGACTTCATCAACAAGTCCATTCAAGAAACTGCCTTCAATTCCCAAGACTTTTCCAAAACGAACCGCACGACGAAGCAAGCGACGTAAGACGTATCCACGGCCTTCATTAGAGAATAACGCTCCATCCGCCAACGTAAATACGAGTGAGCGAATATGGTCAGCAATGACACGATATGCCATCACATTGTCCTCATATTGCACTACAGTAAGCTTGCTAATTGCATCAATAATCGGTTTAAACAAATCGGTATCGAAGTTTGTTTCTGCTTCTTGTACAATACTGACGAGTCGTTCAAATCCCATTCCTGTATCAATATTTTTTTGTGGAAGTTCTTTAAATGATGAAATCGGTTGACCTTCAACAGCATCATACTGTGAGAATACAACATTCCATACTTCGACATAACGATCATTTTCTAAATCTTCAAAAAAGAGTTTCTCACCAATATTTTCTGGATCAAATGCAGGACCACGATCGTAAAATATCTCACTGTTAGGACCACTTGGACCATTTCCAATCATCCAATAGTTGTCATCAGTGCGAAGGATACGACTTGGATCGATATTGTGATTTTTCACCCAAAAATTATACGCATCATTATCCCCTGTATGAACGCTAAAGTACGCTTTATTGACATCAAGACCAATCCATTCAGGCGAAAACAAGAACTCGTACGCAAAAGCGATGGCTTCTTCTTTAAAATAATCGCCAATCGAAAAGTTTCCCATCATTTCAAAGAAAGTATGGTGACGTGCTGTACGTCCAACATTATCAATGTCGTTTGTGCGCAAGGACTTTTGAATATTTACGATACGCGGATTCGCAGGTTTGACACTTCCATCAAAATAACGTTTGAGTGCTGCAACACCTGAGTTTATCCACAATAAAGTATCATCATTGACGGGAACAAGGGGCGCTCCGGGTTCAATCATGTGTTGCTTGGACGCAAAGAAATCCAAGAACATATTTCTAATTTCGCTACTGCTTAAGTTTTTCATAAACTTTTCCTCCATAACATAAAAAAAACATCCCTAACAGGAACGTTTTCACGCGGTACCATCCTGATTTATACAATCGTATACACCTTCACTGTTTTTAACGCAAACAATACGGGTTTCCCATCTGCCAAAGGAGCACTTACTTACAAATCAGAAGACTTCTCACCAACCAGTCTCTCTCTTATCATCATTTGTAATAAAGCATGTCTTTAGTACGATTTTCATTGTTATTCTACCATAAACGTCGTGGAATTGCTAGTTTTGAATCAACAATTCGACACTGGCAACATCAAGGACATTTCCAATTACAATTAATACATCACCCGCTTCAAAAATAGCATCTGGACCTGGAGATAAAATCATATCTCCACCACGATTAAGTGCAATGATCGTCATCTTTGTTGTTTGATAGAATGACGAACTTCGAATGGATTCTCCAATTAATTTTGAGTTCTCTTTCAAGACAAACTCAAAACGCTTTAAAGGGTCAGAGAATGTAAAACGACCGGATAAATCGACAATTTGATTGATAACATTATTAATTTCGTCATCGATTTTTGTACGTTGTTCCATCAGTACGTTCAACTGATGCTTCAACTCCGTAACATCACTCACCGAAGAAAACGAGTCGAGATATTTAATGGCGTGAGCTTTGGGTCCTACGATAACACCGTAATTTGTGGCAACATGGACACAACCGACTTCGTCAAGAAGATTAACAGCACGACGAATCGTTTCAGGAGAAACTCCGTATTCACTCGATAATATTGACCGACCGGAAATACGTTGGCCTTCAACAAGATCATTGCGTGCAATCCGAGCAGCAATATCCAATGCAATTTGTTGGTATCGTGGTTGTTTTTTCTTTGTAATCATTGTCTCACCTCATCCTGTACTTAATATATCAAATTATGGCTCTTGTGAACAGTAGTAAACCGTGCTAGTGTAGAGTTATTTAAGGGAGACCATCATGATTTTTACGTTAAACAAGAGGCCATTGTTTTATAATTTCAAAAGTGTCGGTCGTTTTGTGCTTCGTTTTTATGGTCTAACACTCGCTCTTTTGATCATATTCTCACTTATTCTACGCACTGATTTGCACGATTTTTTCTTAGGCTTTGCACTTCCAATACTTGTGATACTTACTTTGACCATGATAGCTTGGGGTCTAACAGCAATCATCCAATACTCATTTTGGCCAGATACAATTCAAATTAGTGGAACACAGCTTATCTTCAAAAATAAAATCATTGACCTACAAACAGCTTCCTTTCGATTGGTTCACCCTCGAAATCGCCACGGTGGTTCAGTGGGAATCGAATGGATTAAAGTATCCTATAGTGGGCACTCTGTTAACATTCATTATCGCTGGTAACATGGGTCTTAAATTGGTGCGCATGCTCAATCTAAAATAAAGACACCTTACGGTGTCTCTTCATTATTCGTTAAACATTGGTGTTGATAAATAACGTTCTCCAGTATCTGGTAAAACAACAACAATGGTCTTTCCTTTATTCTCAGGACGTTTGGCGATTTCAACTGCTGCACTGACTGCCGCTCCAGAGGATACACCTACGAGGAGTCCTTCACGTTGTGCCAATGTGCGCCCCATTTCCATTGCGTCAGCATCTGTAACACGAACAACTTCATCATAAACTGTTGTATCAAGAATGCTCGGAACAAACCCAGCTCCAATTCCTTGAATCTTGTGTGGTCCAGGTTTCTCACCACTTAATACAGGAGACGCATCGGGTTCAACAGCGATTACTTGAACATTTGCGTTCTTCTCTTTGAGGTACTGTCCTGAACCTGTGATTGTTCCGCCCGTTCCTACACCGGCAACAAGAATATCAACGGAACCATCTGTATCACGCTCAATTTCTGGCCCTGTTGTTTCATAGTGCATTTTCGCATTGTTGAAGTTATCAAACTGGGATGGAATGAATGCTTTATCATAATCTTGTGCGAGTGCTTCTGCCTTCGCAATGGCACCCTTCATGCCTAGTGGACCTTCTGTTAAAACAACTTCCGCTCCATATGCCTTAAGAAGATTACGACGTTCAACGCTCATTGTTTCAGGCATTGTAAGAATAACCTTTAGTCCAAGGGATGCACCAATTGATGCAAGACCGATTCCGGTATTTCCACTGGTTGGTTCGATAATGACAGTATCACTATCTACAAGTCCTTCTTTGATTGCTTGATCAAGCATTGCAAATGCAGCTCTATCTTTGACACTTCCACTGGGATTGAAGTATTCTACCTTGGCAAGAATTGTCGCTTCCAACTTATTATCAGCTTCAATATTTGTTAATTCAACCAAGGGCGTATTACCAATGAGTTCACGAATATTTTTATATGTTTTCATATATACCACCTTCTCTAGTATGTTTACTATGTGACTAGTATACCACTCTCTGTTCCCTCTCGTAAACTGCTATGATTAGATTGATTGACATTGAGGTGGAAACCTAATAACATAGTGCTAAAGGATGTGAAAGAAATGAAACTCTCAGCTCGAACTCGATACGGAATTGCCGCACTGACTTACATGCACATTAACGAAAAAGAACTTACAACTTTGGTAAATATTGCCGATCATTTGAATATATCTAAAATCTATCTTGAACAAGTGTTCTCAAGCCTGAAACAAGCCAATTTAGTGGATGCTGTGAAAGGTCCATCTGGTGGATACTTCCTCAAAGCCGCAAACTGCAATATGTTCAACATACTGAACGCACTTGAGCCATCACTATTTGAAAAAACACCACCGTCAACTGACGATGATGTTATTAATGCCGCATTGTGCACACACTTGTATACCCCATTGGATACCGTGCTTGTTGCCAAGTTAAAAGAAATTAGGCTCAAAGATATCGCCGAAGTCATAAAATCTGAATCCGGCGATAATTTAATGTATTATATTTAGTCTTCCATAAGCGAGTCACCTGTGACTTGCTTTTCTTTTGTCACACGGACTTTCGCAATGACTTTTTCATCCAATTCAACAATGCAGAATCGGTATCCGTTAAAGACAAGATCAGATTCATCATTGATAACATCTTCCAACGTTGGTATACGTCCCAATTCACTCACGATAAATCCACTCAATGTGTCATAATCGTCAATTGGAAGCCCGATACCAAGAATATCTTCAAGTTCTTCCAAGTCCACAAGTCCTTCGACAAGGTACTCATCCGGACCAATTTCTTGAATTTCATTGCCTTCTTCTTCGTCATACTCATCCATGATATTACCCATGATTTCTTCAATGAGGTCTTCCATTGTAACAATACCTGCTGTCCCACCGTATTCATCGATAACAACAGCCATGTGCATTTTTACATTTTGAAGTTCTCGGAAAAGTTCATCGGTTCGTTTTGAATCAGGAACATAATAGGGTTCACGCATGATCTGCTTAATATCGAACGCTTCACCGTTTGAATCTTTGATATAGCGAAGAATGTCGCGTAAATGAATCAATCCGATAATCTTATCAATGCTATCATCGTACACAGGGTAACGTGTGAATCGTTCTTCATCAACAAGACTCATAATTTCTTCAAAGGTACTTTCAATGTTGATTCCAACAATATCGGTACGGTGTGTCATGATGTCACCAACTTCTTGATTATCAAAATCAAAGATGTTGTTAATCATTTCTTTTTCGCTGATGTCAATTTCACCCGCATCAACCATGATACGAATTTCTTCCTCAGTTACTTCATCATTTGCCTTATGAGGATCAATACCTACAAGACGTAACATGATATTTGTTGAGAAGGATAAGAACTTAACGATTGGTTTTGTTATCTTCGACAAGATCCAAATTGGATATGCTACAAAGAATGCAAACCCTTCTGAGTTCGTCATCGCGATACGCTTTGGCACTAGTTCACCAAACACAAGCATAAGATAGGATGTGATTAAGGTTACAACCAACATCGCGATTGGTTTAACTACAACAACTGTGAGTGCAAAGTTTGCAACAGCCCATTGCGTTAAGACTTCCGCAAATGCCTCCGATGCAAACGCACCTGAGAAGATACTTGCGAGGGAAACACCAATTTGAATCGTTGAAAGAAACTGATTTGGGTTTTCTTTAAGGCCTAAGACAATACTTGCTTTACGATTGCCTTCATCTGCCATACTTTTTAATTTATTGTTATTGAGAGATACAAATGCTAATTCACTTCCTGCAAAGAATGCATTAAGAAGTACTAAGAAAAGCAACATGAATATTTGAACTACCACGTTTTGACCCCCTCAAGATAGACGAAAAGGATCTGAAGCCCATTTTCACACCTTGTTTTATTCTTTATCAATTTAAAAATACTACGCTTAGGACTACAACTGTCCTGGTCACTGTTTTCCACAAACAATCCTCCGTTTGAAATAATAACCATCATATTCTATAATTTTTGTTCTTTGACTTACAAAACGATGCGTAAAAGATCACCGTTATAGAATTAACTTGAGATTATAATATCACACTTCACTGATTATTTGAAGTTTTTGCTCTTGATATTTTTGCGATACCATCATGAAGAAACCATGAAAGGCAGCCTTTATGGCTGGACAAAAAAAATAGGAACCCCCTAATAGGGTCCCTATTCGTCAAATGTTTTCAATGCTTCACTCATATTTACATTGTTTGCCTTGCGTGACATCACAAGGTTAATGATCACTGAAATAGCGAATGTAAGTGCCAATGCACCCGCAACGCTTGTCCACAGCAATTCACGATTAAACATAATCGCATCCAGTTCTGCCTGAAGTATTACAAATTGATGCAAGTAATAACCAAAGATAGCACCAAAGATTAAACTTACCCCTGTGAGGATAATATTCTCTCTCATTATATATGTCGCAAGTTCTTTGGGATAGAACCCCAGAACTTTTAGAGTTGCAAGTTCTTTGTTTCGCTCGCTCATGTTCATTGTTATCAAGTTGAGAAGCACAATTAATTCCAGTGCGAATGCTGCTCCTGTAATCACCACAATCACGATGTCAAAGTTCCCCATCATATCCGCATATTGAATGCGCATATCGGAAAGGAATGTCACCGCATAAACTGAATCTTGTTTCAGAAGTTCCGTTGAAACTGCGGTGTGATCTTGCTCTGTCTTAAACATCATCATATTGTAGGATGGTGCTTTTCCAGTCACGGTCGTGTACATCTCTGAACTCATGTATATGTAATGCAAGACGTAGTTTTCTGTGATTCCACCAACTGTCAACGGATACTCGCGTTCACCAATCTTCATACTGAACGTGTCACCCACTTTGAGCCCTTTTAGAATTGCCAGTTTTTCAGTGATGACCACTGTATCATTTTTCAGTTCAATAGGCGTATGGGTCCGACGATCTTGAAGATTTGTAAATTCTGGGAACGCTAAGAAATCATCAATGGCATACACTTGTGTATCAGTGCCTTCAACGGATACCATTTCTGAAGCAATCTTAATACTATTTTCAAAGACAACCGTACTTGTATCGACTGTTTCATCAAATGTAATTACACCATCATAGCGAATAATATCGTCAAACTGTTTATCAACGATAGTATAAATTGAATGTTGTAAGCCAAATCCAGTAATAAGCAATCCTGCACACCCACCGATTCCAATGATGGTCATTAAGAATCGTGTTTTATTGCGGAATAGATTTCTAAAACTTACCTTGTAAAGAAAACTCATGCGATTCCATAGGAACGGAATGCGTTCTAAGAAAATACGTTGCCCACCTTTTGGTACTGGTGGACGCAGCAAGTTAGCCGTTTTCTCACGACTTACACGCACAGCTTTAAACATCGCAACACCCACACTGGAAATAAAACTCACAATGAGCGGAATCCATGCATACGATGCGATGACACCAACTTCAAGTGGCGGGGTGAGATACATAATACGATAGGCATTGTAAATGAGAGTTGGAATCATGTAGAAACCAAAGATTACTCCTGCAATGGAGCCTACAATCCAACTGAAGAAAGCAAATCCTACAAATTTCATGGAAGAATAAAACCAAGAATACCCCAATGCTTTATAAACCCCAATTTGTGATCGTGATTCATCCACCATACGGGAAATTGTACTTAGGGTTACAAGGATTGCAACACCAAAGAAAATGAGTGGAAATACCTGACCAATCGCTTCGATACGATCAGAATCTTGGTAAAACTCTTTGTACCCAATCAACACATCCTCACGTTGCAAAATGTATTGTTTACCATGATCGGCATCGGCAATCTCTTGATACCCATCGTCAATTTTTTGTTGTGCACTGGCAAACTCTGACTCAGCAGTAATACGATTCGCTGCGAGTGTTGAAACGCCTTCATTATACTGTTCAAAAGATGTATTGTATGTTGTAATCCCTGCTTGTAAGGTTGTTTGTGCAGTACGCAACGATGCAATGCTGGTTTGTAATACTTGCAATTGATTTTTGAGTTGAGTTTGTGATGCTTTAAGTTCTGCAAGTTGCCCTTCCAATGTCGTTAATTGAACTTGAAGCGCAGCCAACTTTGCTGGATCTTTTTCAATGGAAATGGCTTGCTTTACACCAGCTATTCCTGCTTCTACAGTTGTGATTGCATTGTCAACATCACTAATGCCGTTGACAAGTGTAACTTGTTCGTTATTCTCTAAATTATTCGTTGCATTAACTAAGGCATCCAATTTTCCTTGTAACGATGTATCAGTAAGCTGCAAGTCTATACCAGCAGCCATTTCATTGATACCATTATTAATTTCGTTATAAGCATCATCGAGTTGGACTTTTGCACGATCAAGGTCCTGTTCTGCTTGTTCAAATACTGCATTAGCATCGACAATATTCGCATCCAGTTCTACCTGCCCATCAACCAATTCTTGAATAATTGGTTTTGTGATGCGATCAAATCGTGCCGATGAAATTGCGGCCTCATTCGACTCCAAGAGCGCTTGTTGAGTTTTAATATCGACATCATCAGGTATTGCAAAACGAGCACTCGTAAATACATCGACCTTCTTATCCAAATCAAAACCGTACATAAATCCAAGGACACTCCCAGACCCAATACTACTGGACCCACGTTCTTGATTCATGTAAAGACTTGAGTTTGCATAACCTACGATTGTAAGTGTCGCACCTTCGAAGATATCATTGGGTTTCAATTGAACAGTATCACCAATTTTCAATCCACGCACATCATGTAAATTAGCATCAATTACGACTTCATTCTTTGCCTTTGGCATCGTGCCTTCAAGTACCGTAATATCAAGTTCTGTTTGTGAGTTAAGTTCAATCACACGAACGACGCCATCGGTTGAACCAACGCGAATAAATGCATCTGCATCATAGACTCCAACTGCTTCACCATCGACAATATCGGAAAGCTGCGTAATCATTTCTTTATCAATACCTAAACTGTGACGAAACTCCAAATCGAGTACATCACTGGTTTCCATATATTTATCGGCCGTAGCGCGCATATCATAACCGGTAACACGAATCCCTACAAAGAATCCCACACCGAGAGCGGTAATAATCATAATGGCAACAAATTGGAACCACTTCGCTTTAATCTCGCGGAGGATGTCTTTTACCATTTTATTTCATCCACTGCTTTCACATGTTTGTTGACAGTATCCGATTCAACGCGGCCATTTTTAATCTCAATGACACGATCGGCAACCTCAGTAATACTGCGATTATGGGTGATCACGACCACGGTCATTCCATACAAATCCGAACAATCCCGCAGTACCTGGAGAATTTGCTGCCCTGTCTTTGTATCTAATGCACCTGTTGGTTCATCACAGAGGAGTAACTGCGGATTCTTTGCAATCGCACGAGCAATCGCAACCCGTTGTTGCTCTCCACCACTTAATTGTGCTGGGAAATTATTCATCCGTTCTCCCAAACCAACTTGGGCAAGAATCTCCTTAGGATCTTTTGCTTCTTTACGAATCTGTGTAGCGAGTTCAACATTCTCTAAAGCAGTCAAGTTGGATATGAGGTTGTACGATTGAAACACAAAACCCACATCATCACGACGATATTGTGTCATTTGTCGATCATTCATAGCGGTAACTTCCTTGTCACCAACAAGAACGGTTCCCGATGTTGGTTGGTCCATTCCACCTAGAATGTTCATAACAGTTGTTTTTCCAGCTCCCGATGGGCCAACGACAACGGTAAATTTACCGCGATCAAGATTGAAATTCACGCCTGCTGCAGCATGAATTTCAACATCGCCAACTTTATATACTTTTTTCAAATCCTTTACTTCGATAAATGCCATTATAATTCCTCCAAACTCATGTTCAATAATTTATCTTTTTCATTCAAAACTTTACCGTCAATGACGGCATCAAGAAGTGCATGAAGTCGTTTTCCAATATCGTGCGGTTTGACTCCCGCATCTCGTAAATCATGACCATTAATGGCCAAATCTTTTGTTGTTGTGGGTAACCCTTGATCTATAATTGTATCTACAATTGCTTTGAAATGGGCACACCGTTCTACTTGGTACGCCGCCTTATCTGATTTCGCAAGATTGTCTGCCCGCTTAAGGGTGATAAGGTCATAAACCCAAGCAACCCCATATTGACCAATTAATCGTTGGAAATCGGCCAGCACCGGTTGAATGCTCAATCCATGATTAAGAATGAGTTCCGTAAAATATGCAATTTCTTCTTTTGTAAATTGAAATTCCAAAAAATAGGGGTGCGCAATTGTAGCGCTGGCCGTTGCATGACCCCCGTAATGGGCGATTCCTGCTGCATCCATGGTCTGTACACATACTTTGCCAGTATCATGGAATAGCCCCACCAAGCGATGCCCTAAGGTCAAGGGAAGCTGTTGGGTTACTGTGATGCTATGATCGTATAAATTCATTGTATGGTATGGGTTCTGTTGATCATAATCGATCATGTTTGCGACCTCTGGAAATAAGCTTCCGAGAAACCATGGATAATCATGACTCGTAACATGAAAACTCGGCCCACAAAGATAGCGTGTTAATTCTTCTTTTAACTGCATTGGATGAATAGTATGAAGTGTATCCATCAGTTCGTATGCAGCGGAAATTGTTTCTGGATCAAACGCATAGTCCAACTCCGATTTAAAGCGAAACAAGCGAACAATTCTCAAGGAGTCTTCATGCAAGCGCGTCAATGGATCACCAATTACACGCAGAACTTTAGATTCAATATCCTGTTTCCCACCGAAAAAATCAAAGAGCCCTTTATCCGGATGGTAATAGAGTGCATTCACAGTAAAATCGCGACGCATTGCATCCAGTCGTATATCATCAATGAAAATTACAGTATCAGGATGCCGCTGATCTGAATACGTCATTTCCTGGCGCATCGTTGATATCTCAAACGATGATTCGCCATAGTTAAATTTAACCCCATAGTCGAGACCGACCTCAGATGGTTTAAAGTGTTCAAAGAGTTCATGAAGCACTGGTGGCTTCGCATTCGTGCAAATATCAATATCAGAAGTATTGTGATGTTGTATTGCATCACGGACATAGCCACCAACAAGATATGCTTCATACCCTTGGTTTGTAAGAATGTCTAACACTTCACGTATTTCGACTGAAATTTCCAACATGATATCACCTCTTTTGTATTATTATAACAAAGAATAAGCACCTTAAGTGAAGCCTACTTGAATAATAAAACACAGAACTGTTACAATTGTAACAATTAAAGTGTAACCAACTTACGAAACAAGCGCAATACAGGTTATCAATAATGTTACAAAACAGGAGGATTTGTTATGACCAACGATACGTTCGCAAAACAATGCATTACAGACGCACTTCTTATTCTTGTTGAAACAAAACCGTTTAATAGTATTTCGATCACTGAATTATGCGATCGAGCAGGTGTATCACGAATGACCTATTATCGCCATTATGAAACAAAAGAAGATATCCTTGTTACTCGATTGAATCACATCTTCAATGATTTCATTACTACGGTACGTAGCGCTCCATCAGCAGATAATCGTGAAATATTACAACAGTTTGCTGCCCTTTGCCGTCGCGAACATGTCATTCTCAATGCCATGATTCACTCAGAGCTAACGCCCCTATTGCAAACGCAAATCAGCTCATATTTTGATATTTTCTTTGCTGAGATTATTCATCCTCATGCCATCGAACCAACTGTAGGAACCTATTCAAAAGCCTTCATTATTGGTGGTTTAATACAAGTGGTCATTACCTGGATTGAACGTTCCATGTTCGAAAGTGACACATTCATTGCCGAAACCTTGTATACATTAGTACGTGGCGCAATATAAAAAAAGAACGTCATTTGACGTCCTTTTCGTGTGTATCGATTTTTTGAACTTTCCCCAATAAAATATAACCAATTATAAAGAGTACAACCAAGAAGAGAACGCCATAGCGTGACTCACCTAATAATATAGAAGATGCGGCAATGACAAGTGGACCCATAAAGTCCGCAAATTTCCCGAAAATATCGAAGAATCCAAAGTATTCGTTTGATTTTTCCTTTGGAATCATCTGTCCAAAATAGGAGCGCGATAGTGATTGAATACCCCCTTGCGCAATTCCAATAAGAATCGCCAAGAACCAGAATTGCCATGCATATTGCAAGAAGAAACCAAAAATCGCAATAAACATGTAAAGCAAGATGTAAGACTTAATAACCGGCAATGTTCCAAACCGCTTCGCAAGTTTTACAGATAGAATCGCAAATGGGAATGCAACAAATTGTGTTAACAACAGGGCCATCAGCATTTGATTATCCGAAATGCCAACTTCCCCTCCATACGTTGTTGCCATCGAAATAATCGTATATACCCCGTCAATATAGAAGAAATATGCAAGAATATAGTACATCAACTTTGGTGTTTGTCGAATATCACGCAATGTCTTGAATACCCGTTTGATGGATGTCTTGACCAGTTGGGGTTGGTGTTCAAGATAATGAACTTGCTCTACATTTTTGAGTAATGGAATGGATAATACTAACCACCATACAATTACAATGATAAATGATAGTTTCGTTGCTAATCCCGTTGATATCCCAAATGTATCTGCAAAGAAAATAAGGATTACGCCGAGAATAAATGGAATTGTACTGCCAACATACCCATAAGCATATCCAAGTGACGATACGTGGTCCATGCGCTCATTGGTTGTAACATCGACGAGCATTCCATCATAAAATATATTACAAGCAGAGTAGCCAAGACGCGAGATGATATAAAGGATAATAAATGCTTGCCATTCATTGGCGAAAGTAAACGCAAACGCCGCTAAGACCGCGATCATTAAAAACAGCGTGAAAAGCCTCTTTTTATACCCTTTGTAATCTGCGAGCGCTCCTAAGAATGGCGATAGGAATGCGAGAACTAAAAGTGAGACCGATGTTGCGGTTCCCCACCATGCACTGATGACATTATCCGCCACGCCTGCACTGCTGGCAATTGAGCGGAAATAGATTGGTAAGGTTGCAGTGATAATTAAAATAAATGCTGAATTCGCAACATCATATAAAACCCATGATTTTTCTTGCTTTGTTAGTTTCATAAACCCTCCTTGGTTGATGCGATAAGTATACAACTATTTAGTTTGACTTTCAAAGTAAATATGTAATATCATCAGAAACTAACCACATTGTACCAATATTGTCATGGGTTTATGTTAAGTCATCGTTAATGTTTGTTAAAAAAAGAAGTAGCTTACGCTACTCCTTATTTAATACTGATTCGATTGACCACTTCTTCTTGATTCTTCTTAGGCAAGATTACTTGGAGAATACCATTTTCATAAACAGCATCTACTTTCGATTCATCAACATCTGCAAAGCGAATTTGGCGATTCACTGAACTGTGTTTACGTGATCGATAGTAATAGTCCTTTTCATTTTTCTCTTCTGTATCTTTATGATCTGCTTTAATTGTTAAGATATCACCATTGAATTGAACATCAATGTCTTCTTTGGTGAATCCTGGCATCTCAACATCCACAAGATATTTGTCATCTTCTTTATAAATATCAATACCTGTTCCGTAAGATACATTGTTTAAGAATTCGTCGCCTAGAAGGTTTTCAAATAATGTACTTGGTCGTCTTGTCATTTCATTTCTCATAATAATTCCTCCTTGGCACTCTCTTGCATCGAGTGCTATTACACTATTAGTATACCATATTTATTAGCAGTGTCAACACATGAGTGCTAAAAATATTGATTCTTGCCTTTTTTCTTCAAAACCACACTATTTCGGCAACGATGGGGGCATAAAAAAACCACCGACGCGTGGCGGTGGTTAGATCTTAGATATTTATTGACAATTCAACACGATCGCCATCATCGAGGTTTACTTTCTCAATGACGCCATCATGTGCAGTGTAAATAATGGCTCTTTTCTCAGGATTATCTTTGATGATACTAAACTCATGACCATCATAGACAAGTGCAACCTGGTTGTCCAGAGCAATACCCGGAAGTGCTGAGTCTTGCGCAAACATGTCATCGTAGCTATGCCGTCCTTCTTCATCAAAATGGGGAACGTGCGACGCATTGATAAATCCCAGGCCAGCAACCTTGCTCCACACCCATGTGTCGCTTGGTCCGAATGAGTTCGAATCAGAATGTCCCCATTGATACCAACAGATTGAACCTGCACTCAGTCCTGCTAAAACCTTGTCTTGATTAAATGCCTTGCGTAGGGCTTGGTCGAGATTAAAGGTTTCCCATAATGTCATCATCATTCGTGTGTTGCCACCACCAACATAGATAATGTCATGATCCAAGATTATTGCCTCAATTTCTTCTCCACTTTGAGTTGCTGAATGAAGATTCAATACGTCGACTGTCGCTCCAAGTGCCTCAAAGTGTTTTTTTATACCTGCTGAGTAAGCAGGTGCATCGGAACTCGCTGTTGGTATGAACAACAAACGTGGATTTGATTTGGATGAAAGTGAAATAATCTTTTTATCGATTTTTAAAGTCTCGTTAAGTTCGTATTCACCACCACCGATTGTTACAATTTTTCCCATATGATTTCTCCCTTTTGGTAAGTATACCAAATTCGTAATCACAAAAAAAGGGAACTGATATACAGTTCCCACGCAGTTTTATATGAGGTTATAGTTGGCTCTTAATTAGAATACTTTTACTTTGTCGCTAACTGGTGCTAATTCTTTAGGATTAACATCACCGACTGGATTACCAAATGGCATTTGTGCAACAAGTTTCCAAGTTGAAGGCAGATCAAATGCTGTTGCTGTTGCAGCATCTACAACTGGGTTGTAGTGTTGTACAGTTGCACCAAGTCCTGCTTCTGACAATGCAGTCCAAGTTACTAATTGTAACATACCGTTTTCTTGTTGTGCCCAGATTGGGAAGTTATCTGCATACAATGCAAATTGTTCTTGAAGACCTGTTACTACAGCGTCATCGATGAAATAAAGAATTGTTCCTTGTCCTGCTTTAAAGCTTTCAAGTTTGGCAATTGTGTTTTCAAACCCTTCTGCTGGAGCAACTTTACGTAATTCTTCACGTGTGATATCCCAGAATTTATCTGAATTTTCACCAAATAATACAACAACACGTTGTGTTTGTGCGTTAAATGCTGAAGGCGTTGCTTGAACTGCACGTTCAACCAATGCGGTAACTTCTTCGTTTGATAGTTTTGATGCTTTATCCAAACCGTAGCGTGAACGGCGTGCATCTAATGCTGTAAAAATGTTTGACATGATTGTCCTCCTAAGTAACTATGTTATTACAAAAAGTATTATATAGTCCTCTACTATGTTATGCAATATTAATGCTCACAATATTTACGCATAGTATGTATTTACATCGGTGTATTACGAACACCCGCCATTAATCACAAAGGTTTCACCTATTTCTAACTTAGATGACTGGAACTCCTTTTGATTTGGGAGTACACTTTAACTATAGAGACGGAGGCATTACTATGATGAAATTAGTTGTTGTTCGACATGGAGAGAGTGAATGGAATAAAAAGAATCTCTTTACCGGTTGGGCAGATGTAGAGTTATCAGAAAAAGGCGTAGAAGAAGCAATTCAGGGTGGGAAACTTTTGAATGAAGCCGGTTATGACTTCGATATTGTTTACACATCCTATCTCAAACGTGCAATCCATACCATGGAGCACATACTTAATGAAATGGACCGTAATTGGTTACCCATCGTCAAGGACTGGCGTCTCAATGAAAGACATTATGGCGCACTTCAAGGACTGGATAAAGCTGAAACTGCAGCGCAGTACGGTGAGGATCAGGTTTTAATATGGAGACGTTCATTTGATACAAAACCACCAATTCTTAAGGAAGACGATGCCCGTGCACCACGGAATATGGTTGCGTACCGTGATGTTACGGATAAAGATGTTTTACCACTTCACGAGTCGTTAAAAGAAACCATTGAGCGCGCTGTTCCCTACTTCAATGACATTATCAAACCAGATATGTTAGAGGGAAAACGTGTACTTATTGTTGCACACGGTAACTCGTTAAGAGCATTAGTTAAATATTTTGATAATCTCACTGATGATGAAATTATGAAAGTGAATATTCCAACAGGTGTTCCCCTTGTTTATGAATTCAACGCCGATTTTACGGTGCGTGATTCCTATTATCTGGGTGACCAAGAGGCATTAAAAGCCAAAATGGAAGCTGTTGCAAATCAAGGAAAAGCAAAATAATTCAAAGCCCCGCCAAGGGGCTTTTTGTTGCAATCTTTGCATTTACTTCACTAGTCTAATCACAGTTGATGTTGTACAATAGATAGAGTTACATGGAGGTAAATATGAAAACTAACAATATTGGCGTTATTGGAATGGCCGTAATGGGTTCAAACCTTGCCCTTAACATGGCAGACCACGGCTACCACGTTGCAATTTATAACCGAACTTATGCAGTTGGAGAAATAGTTGTGGCCGAAAATCCCCACGAAAAATTACATTTATATAAGGAACTCCCAGATTTTGTAGCTTCCCTTGAAAAACCACGTAAAATTGTCTTAATGGTTCAAGCTGGAAATGCCGTCGACAAAGTCATCGAAAATTTAATACCATTACTTGATCAAGGCGATATCATTATGGATGGCGGAAACTCAAACTTTAAAGATACAATTCGTCGTACAAAAGAAATTGAAGCAATCGGATTGCGTTATCTTGGTGTTGGAATCTCTGGCGGAGAAGAAGGTGCGCGTTTTGGTCCTGCAATCATGCCAGGTGGAAGCAAAGATGCTTACCAATACGTTCAAGCAATTCTTGAGGATATCTCAGCGAAGTACGAGGGCGAACCTTGTGCAAACTACATGGGAACTGACGGAGCGGGACACTATGTTAAAATGGTCCACAATGGTATTGAATATGCAGATATGCAATTGATTGCAGAAAGCTATGCAATATTGAAACATGTGGGTAGTTTTGACAATGACGAATTGGCTTCAATCTTCACATCTTGGAATGAAGGTGAACTCGAGAGTTACCTCATCGAAATCACTGCCCAAATTTTTAAAGAAATTGATCCAAAAACAGGCAAACACATGATTGATGTTATTCTTGACCGTGCTGCCCAAAAAGGAACTGGAAAATGGACTGCAGAAGAAGCCCTCAACACGGGCACTGACGCATCACTTCTTGCATCATCTGTATTTGCTCGTTTTATGTCATCGCAAAAAGATCAACGTGTTGCAGCATCAAGCGTCTTAACATTCGATGCTCCAAAAGTTGAACTTGCCGATCGCAAACACTTTGTTGAAAAAGTCCGTGAAGCACTTTATGCAAGTAAAATTATTGCTTATGCACAAGGATTTGATCTCTTGAAGCATGCATCCGAAGAATATGGATGGGACTTGGATTTTGGTTCAATTTCTCGTAATTTCCGTGAAGGGTGTATTATTCGTGCGCGATTCCTCAATCGCATCAGTGATGCCTATGGTTCAAATCCTGAACTTGCAAACCTTATGATTGATGATTCATTCCGTGATAACCTTCTTTCTTACCAAGGAAGCCTTCGTGAAGTTATCGCTTTAGCTGTCCAAAGTGGTATTAGCATGCCTGCATTTACAACGGCCATCAGTTATTTTGATGCTTACCGTACTGCAGACTCAAGTGCAAACCTTATTCAAGCGCAACGCGACTTGTTTGGAGCACATACTTTCGAACGTGTTGATGAAGATGGTAACTTCCATTACGAATGGAACCAATAGTATGATCAAAGACAATCATATTATCACAATATTCGGAGGTACTGGTGATCTTACATATCGTAAATTACTGCCTGCCTTCTATAATTTAGCGTCCACGGGAAATCTCCCGGAACACTTACATCTCGTGATCATTGGTCGTCAACCACTTACCTCAGAATCCTACCGTGAACTTGCACGACCTTGGTTTGCTGAGCACAGTCGCATTAAAGTTGATGATACGATGCTCACCGAGTTTCTCAATCACATCACTTATTTTGAGATGACATTTACTGAAGATGAAGGCTATACTCGTCTTCATGCGTTCTACGATGCCATTGACCCATCCATGAAACGCCTCTATTACTTCGCAGTTGCTCCATCGTTTTTCGAAACAATTGCACTGAAACTTGATGCTCATAATTTAGTAACCAACAGCAAGGTTGTTATCGAAAAACCATTTGGTAACGATCTTGAATCTGCTTGTTCAATCAATGAAACACTAACAAGTATCTTCAGCGAAGACAATATCTATCGCATTGATCATTATGTTGCTAAAGAAATGGTTCAAAATATATTTACAATTCGTTTTGCAAATGTCCTGTTCGCAGATATATGGAATGCCGATCACATTCAAAGCATTCAAATCTCTGCAAATGAACTTGTTGGTGTTGAAAACCGCGGTAACTACTACGACCACACAGGTGCACTCAAGGATATGTTCCAAAACCACTTGCTACAGATTTTATCAATTGTAACCATGGATGAACCTGCAACAATGAGTGCTGCAGACATTCACATTGAACAAGAGAAGATTCTTGAAAACCTCTCAATCACTAACATTCAAAACGATGTTATTCGCGGACAGTATACAGCCAACGATACATCGATCGACTATCGCGATGAAGAGCGTGTGGATCCACAGTCTAATACAGAAACATTTGTAGCTTTAAAGCTTGGAATCAACACGCCAACATGGCAAAAAACTCCAATTTACGTCCGTACTGGAAAGCGAATGCACAAGCGTTCTACTGAAGTTGTTATTGAATTTAAGAAACGAAGCAATGAAAGTGCCAACGTGCTTATCATCAAAATTCAACCAGACGAAGGCGTCTACCTTCGCTTTAATATCAAGAAACCAGGACAAACTAATGATGTTCAGACAGTCTTCATGGACTTTTGCCAGAGTTGCAACTATGAGAACCGGATGAATACTCCTGAGGCGTATGAGCGATTGCTCAATGCTGCCTTGGACGGGGATCACACCCTCTTTGCGAGTTTCAACCAAGTACGTTCAAGTTGGCAGTTCGTAGAAGATATCACAAATGCAATTGGCAAACAAACGCCAGTTTTCTATCCCGCATTTACAAATGGACCCACAGCATCACACATACTTTTAGAAGCTGATGGAAACAGTTGGATCGAAGAAGAAGTGATGGGCGATACATTCACATATTAGTTATAGAACACCCGAAACGGGTGTTTTTTTTACAACTTATCATGGAAATGTGACATCTTAGCTTGTTTTTATACCACTTAATTGACCTTTCTCGTACGATGTCACCAGGTGATACATATGAAAGAAAAAAAATATACGCTACTTCAAAATATGAAGTACTACTTTACAGAAGTAAAGCGTTACCGGCCAATTATGTTTCTTATGATGGCGGTCAGCATTCTAATATCTGTTGCGATTATTATCGTAACAACGCTTATCCCAACTGTCTTGATTTCCCTTTTGACAGATGGAAAGGCAATTGCCATGCCCATCTTACTCTTGAGTTTGGGCGTTGCCATCTTAAGTTACAATAAACTAATGATGGCACAACGCTCCTTTATGAGTGGCGTTGGTGTGCGTATCGTACGCTTTAGTGTACTTATCATTTCCAAATTTCTCAGTATGGATTATGAACAAGCCGAAATCGAATCCATTCATAAGGCTTACATGCGATCATTAGAAAATGGAACGGGTAATAACAGTTGCGGAACCGAAGCAATGTATACACAATCGGAAAGACTGATCGTGAATACGTTAAGCCTCATCGTATTTGGAGCGCTTCTAACACAATTTAATCCTCTCGCCTTCCTCTTAACTTTGGCGGTTGGGATCTTGAATGCTTATCTTTTAACATTCAAACGTCAATATCGTGAAAAGACAAAACCGCAGTGGTCCGTTATTGATAGCAAACGACATATTCTTAAGCGCGATGCCATCAAACATGAGAATGGTAAAGATGCACGTATCTACAATGTACAAAAGGTATATATGGAGCGCGTAGATTCTCTGACTGAGTCACGTCTTTCTTACATTCGTAAAGAAGCAAGCATTGACATGAAAAACCGTATGCTTAGCGATACCGCTATTCTCATTCGTGATCTCTTTGTTTTTATCTATCTTATTAACGGTGCTTTATCTGGAGCAATCAGCATCGCTACATTCACGCTTTTCTTCACAATGATGACATCCTTCAACGTTTGGATTCAAGAAATTGTTGATGCATTTCACTTATTAAACATTGCCTCACAAGATATCAACGATGTTCGTACCTACCTTGAAATACCAGAAGCATCCAATACACATCCTATTTCAAATGCCGAGGACATTACAATCCAATTCCACAATGTATCATACAGATACCCCAACGCGTCTCACGATACACTTGCAAATCTAAACTTCACACTCAACCCCAAAGAGTCAATTGCACTTGTTGGTGTCAATGGAGCGGGTAAGTCAACGATTGTTAAATTGATACTTGGATTAATTAAGCCAACTACAGGTACAATTACTCTAAATGGAGAGGACATCACACAGTTTGAGCGTAAGGCTTACTTCGACCTCTTTGCCCCTGCCTTTCAAGAAAATGACTTATGGGCTCTTACCTTACAACAAAACGTCAGCATGTCCAAACAAGACAGTGATACATCGAGAATGCATGAAATTCTTGTTAGAGTTGGATTGGGAGATGTAGTTGATACACTTCCAAAAGGCATCCTTACAAATATGACAACCAACATTCATTTGGATGGGACAAGCCTGTCTGGCGGTCAAATCCAAAAACTCATGCTTGCTCGTGCATTATACAAAGATGCGCCAATTATGGTGCTTGATGAACCTACAGCAGCACTTGATGCCATTGCTGAACAAAATATGTATGAACAGTATCAAAAACTTGCTGGAGAGAAGTCCTCAATATTCATTTCTCACCGACTTTCGTCAACACGATTCTGTGATCGCATCCTCTTCCTCGAAAATGGGGTTATTGTTGAAGAAGGAACGCACAGCGAACTTCTTAAGGCAAAAGGATATTATGCAGATATGTTTGCCATTCAAAGTCAATATTACCAAAAGGAGGACTCAATCGATGAAGAAAGCATTTCGAATCTTAGCGCTCATTCAGAAGCTTAATCCCTATGCCATAGTCTCTGTATTTATGTTTCAAGTAACAACACTTGCCAGTCCCTTTATGATGCTTTACTTTACAGCGCAAATTGTGAATCAAATTATCAATCAAGTAAGTCTTTCAGAAATACTTCCGACATTGTTTATTTTTCTTGGAGTTAAGTACTTACTCGCTCTTCTAAACAATATATTCCGATGCATGAATGATGTTAATATTGCCGATGTTGGCTATAAGCTCAATGATCAACTCACAAAGAAAGCATTAGTCATGGACTATCAACAACTCGCCAGTCCTGAAAATCGACTTAACTTTCAACGCGCAGAAGAAGGCTCAAACTTCAGTGGTGGTATTCTTACTTTTATCTCCAATGTCGTTGGGTTTACCTTCGGTGTTATGATTTCAATCGCTGTTGCGGGTGTTGCATTGATCAATGTCATACTCACTCGCTCTTCTGAAACTACGCCACTTGCAACATTTACGAACTCTTGGGTTTTCCCAGTTATTTTACTGGCATCGATACTCATTCCACTTGTCTTGGCAGTTCTTGCAAATCGAAAAGCAGCAATGTTCCAAAAAGCATCGTTTGAAATCGTCACGCATTCCAATCGCGAAATGGGTTATTATTATTCAACACTACTCACAAACAATGATGTCGGTAAAACAATTCGCTTGTACAATGCAGCTGACTTAATCATTGGTGTTGTTGGCGAAGGCGGCCAACTCCTCATTGATACCTATCTCAAATCAAATCTGGATGGATCGCGATATGTAGGACTTTCACAGATGGTTACAACCATGGGAACAGCCATAATTTACCTTCTAATTGGTGCGAAGGCATCTGTGGGTGTCATATCCATTGGCTCGGTACTCATGTATGTTGGTTATACACAAACTCTCATAAATAATCTGGTTGAAGGATTGGGTAAGTTTACATTTGCGCAAAACATCATAAATTATTTACAGTACTATGTGGATTTCTTAGATTTGCCTGACACTCAAAGTGGGATACAACAACTTCCTCAAGCAGAGCGACTTGTCTTCAAATTTGAAGATGTATCCTTTACGTATCCAGGAAGTGAAACTCCAGTTCTTGATCATGTTACCCTGACCATTTCCGATCAAGAACGGATTGCAATCGTTGGAAAAAACGGCGCAGGTAAAACAACGTTTATCAAGTTGTTGTGCAAACTCTACCAACCCTCTTTAGGTCGTATTACCCTGAACGGCATTGATATTAACAGTTTTGACAATGAAGCCTACATGAGATTACTCTCGGTAGTATTCCAAGATTTTAATCTTTATCCATTTGAAATTGATGCAAATATCAGTTTGGGGTCTGACTATTACGAAAATCGCGTATTGCAATCTTTGGATGTTGTTGGAGTTGCTGACAAAGTTAAGAAACTTGAAAAAGGCATCCATACAACAATTAAAGGGCAATTGGATGAAGGTGTTGACTTATCGGGTGGCGAAGCACAAAAGATCGCAATCGCAAGAGCCTGGTATAAAGACTCACCCTTTGTAATTCTTGATGAACCAACAGCTGCTTTGGATCCAATTTCAGAGTATGAAATCTACCAGAATTTTGACGCACTCATGGAGGGAAAAACCGCCATTTATGTTTCACACCGAATGAGTTCGTGTAAGTTCTGTGACCGTGTCCTTGTGTTTGATCAAGGTCGTATTGTTCAAGATGGTGCTCACGATGAGCTCATTGATGATGAAAGTGCCATTTATGCCGAGCTCTTCAATGCCCAAGCACAATACTATATCTCGTAAAAAAAACTCTTCTATCATGAAGAGTTTTTAACGTTTCCCATCTACAACTTTTGCAATTGCAGATGATAAACGCGGGATAATTTGATTCTTTCTTGAAACAATATCTTGAAGGAATGTACGTTCTTGACCATCCTCATTCGGGAATGCATCCAGAACAGCATTCTTAAGGTTTCCTGCCGATACAACAATTGATCCATTGTCTTCAATACTTGTAAAAACAACCACCAAGAGATCCAACTTGTGCTTAAGCACATAGGCCTCAAGAGCTTCTTCAAATGTCTCATGAATCGTATCCAATTCTGTAAAGTGATAAATTACAACCTGTGATACCATCACTTCTTTTCCTGAGATATAAAATGTCTTAATATCCTGATTAATGATATCTTCATAAGGCTTGTTCTTAAGTGTTGATGTTACTTCGTACATTTCTTGTGCAAACTGATAACGATCAAGACCGGAAATTGCTTCAAGTTGCAACGCGAGACGGAAGTCTTGTTGTGTTGCAGTTGGAGATTTCAGATTCAATGTATCCGAAATCAAGGCTGACAAGAGGATCGATGCAATATTCTTAGGAATATTGACACCATTCTCATGATACATCTTCGTTATGATTGATGCTGTTGAACCGATAATTTCATTGCGGAAATAAATCGGTTTGATTGTATTAATATCACCAATACGATGGTGGTCAATGACTTCAAGAATTTCTGCATCCTCAACACCTTCAACACTTTGCGAATACTCATTGTGGTCGACAAGAATCAATCGTTTGCTTTGACTATTCAGAATATGATATCGCGATATAAACCCATAGATATGATTGTTATCATCCAAGACTGGATACGCTCGATATCGTGTTTTAAGCATACGGGATTCCACATCTTCAACAAACTCATTTTTATTAAAGTAAACCAAATCAGTAGTCATAACTTCACGAATGCTTGGTGAGAAAAGCAAATATCGGGATGTGTTCATCGTACCATGTGATGACATAATAATGGCGCACCCTTTTTCAATGGCTTGCTTTATGACTGCATCCTCAATCTCTTGAGTCCATACGGTGACAATACAGGCAGCACCCTTGTTGATTGCTTCCATTTGAGCATTGACATCATCACCGATGATGACCAACCGACCATCCAATTGATAGTTGCTTAGGCCCGATTCAGCAATGGCTACGATACTTGTCTTTCCATTAAAGCGGAACTCTTTCGGCTTGTAGACTAAGGTCCCATCAATTGCCTTAACAATGTTTTCGACTGGTGTTCTTTTTAAGAGTTCAATCGAATGTGCTGTATCGCCCATCGCAATGTGGGTTAAATTTGAACTTGTGACAACTCCCATCAACTGGGATCGATCGTCAACAACCGCCAAAGTTTGTCGGCTTTTCTGTAAAATATCCATCGCATCCTTAATCGATGTATCGACATGAATTTCGATTGGACTGTCGACATCAATTTCATCCAAGGTAGCACGTGCATCTTTCAGCAAGATTGGTGCCTCAAATCCGAATTTTTCAAGAATATAGTCTGTCTCTTCGCTCAATCCACCCAAACGACATGCAACGGCCTTCACTCCGAGTTCATTCTTTAGGTGAGCATACGCAATCGCCGACACGACTGAGTCGGTATCTGGGTTGCGATGACCGTGAACATAAATAAAATCTTTTTCATTTTTCATATGGTAAACCCCTTACACTCATTGTCTATAGTTTACCATAAAGCAGATACATTTAGGTAGATGAACTGAATCCAATACACCCTAAAAACAGAAAAGATGTTGCGTTTGCAACATCTAGTTAAATAATGGGAGTAGCTCCTCAGTCATTTTTAACACTGCGTTATAACCACCTTCTGTAATATACCATGTTTCAGGATCAACATAGATGATGCGTTTGTTCTTTGCAGCTGGTGTCCCTTTTACGAAATCATTATTCATCAATTCTTCTGCAAATACTGTACCACCAGTAACTGCCGCACGGTCCATTACAATGATGATTTCAGGTTTCAGTGAGCTGACCAACTCAAATGAAACTGTCGCACCATGTGTTGAAGGATCGAGTTCATGATCAATAGGTGCAAACCCAAACTCTGAGAAAATGTGTCCATAACGACTGCCCGGTCCGAATGATTTAATTTCCGTACCATTGGCCATAATAAACATTGTGGATAAACCAGATGCTTGTGCTTTGTCATGAAGTTCTGTTACTTTTTCTTGAAGTGCTGGCATTGCTTTAGTCACATCCTTATTGGGGAAGATCTCTCCTAAGAGCTGAATGTTAGCATCCATCGAATTTAGAAGTCCTGTTGGATCGGTATCGTTTCCCATATAAACCGTAGGTGCTATTTTTGACAACTCTTCATATTGCTTTGAAGCACGTCCAGAAATAATAATTAAGTCTGGACCATATTCCATAATTTTTTCAAAATCTGGTTCAAACAAGGTTCCGGCATTTAACACTTCGTCTTTATCATAGATTTTAAGTGCAGTTGGAAGTGAATCTTTAGGAACACCCCCGACTGGTAGTTCAAGGTATGTCATGATATCAATGATACCATTATCAAATACAACGACTTTTTCTGGGTTTGTTTGCAAAGCAGTTTTTCCAAGTTTATGTTCAATCTCAATATCTACTTTCTTCGGTGTAGCAGCTGCGCATCCGGTAAGAACCAATAATACTGAAAGCAATGCGAAAATTTTTTTCATATTTTTCTTCCTCTATTTTATAAACGCAACAGTGTGCGTCTCACATTTCTGAATTTCAAAGTGCATATCATAAATTTCATGGAGCATGTGTTCATTCAAGACGTCGTCAACTGCACCATCACAAATCAAACGTCCATGTTTTAAAGCAATAATATTGTCGACATAACGGTAGACCATATTTAAATCATGCATGATTATAACAACCGTTTTTCCATGTTCATCAACCAATTGGCGGATAAGTTCCATTAATTCATGCGCGTGTTTTAAGTCAAGATTATTCAAAGGTTCATCCAATAACATCACATCCGTATCCTGTGCCAAAATCATTGCAATATAAACCCGTTGCAGTTGCCCACCACTTAACTGATCGATAAACTTATCCCGCAGGTCCAAACATTGCATGAACGCAAGGGACTCTTCAACAATTAGAATATCGTCTGCATTTAATCTTCCTTGATTGTGGGGATAACGGCCAAATCCAACCAAATCAATCACGCGTAAGCGTAAGTTAATTGTATTGGCTTGTTTGAGTGTTGCAATCTTACAGGCATACTCTAATGACGCATAGGTATTAATATCTTTAGAATCAAGCAGAACTGATCCACTGGTCGCGTTATTAAGGCGACCCATAATATTTAACAACGTGGACTTCCCTGATCCATTTTCTCCAACAATTGCGGTAACCTTATTTGACGCGATGTCCAGCGTGATATCATCAAGTGCGAAAAACGATCCGTATTTTTTTGTAATGTTTGTTACTTCAATCATGAGAATCGCTCCTTTAGCATTAATCGAATAAAATAAATACCACCCAAGATATTCAAGACAACACTGATGGAGGTGTTGAAATGAAGCATGCGCTCAAATATGAGTTGACCCGCAACCAACAATGCAATTGATAAATACGTGCCATATTTAACAATTTCACGTGTTCGAAACCCTTTGATCGACTCACGCGCAATATTAGTCGTTAGCAACCCAAGAAACGATATGGGTCCAACAAGGGCTGTAGTGATGGAAATGAATACTGCAATCATTATCAGCGCATAATACTGGAATTTTCGAACATCAATACCGAGATTTCGTGCATGGGTTTCACCCAACGCCACAACATCAACTTGTTTGTGTAATTTCCAAACTGCCCAAAATCCAACCAATGACAACACCATTCCAACCCATAAGACATCAACATTGATTGCGTTAAATGAGGCAAAGGATTGATTTTGAATGATTGAAAACTCGTTGGGATCCATCATCATTTGTAATGTTGATGTAATGCTTCCAAACAGTGTTCCCATCACTGTACCAACTAAGAGTAACGTAAATAAATCGGTGCGAATCACACGTAATACAACCGTATAGATTAGTACTGAAATCAGTGTCATAACCGTGACCACAATCACAAACAATGTCATACTTGAGACATACTGTTTCACAAAGAATACAATGATAACCTGAATAAGCATAAACAGTCGGTCAAATCCAAGTAATGACGGTGTGAGGATTCGATTGTTTGTCATGTTTTGGAAGTACACAGTCGCGATGTTAATCAATAGTGATACAAATGCTACAGCAATCAGGCGTGTCAAACGCCGATACATCAAATACACAATGTTGTTTGCATTAACACCTATCAAAAGGTAAATTAGACTCAATCCGATACAAATAATCGGCAATATGTATTTACGCTTCATGGCGACTTCTCAACAATACAACCAAAAAGAAAATCGAACCAACTACTCCCAAAATTAAACCAATTGGTACTTCGTAAGGATAAATAACAACACGTGATATGAGATCACAAATCAATAATAAGTTTCCACCAAGAAGGGCCGTATCAATAAGTACCGATTGATTGCCATCGCCATATACTTTGGTAACAATATTAGGAATCATCAGACCCACAAACGGAACACTTCCTATCGTAACGACAACCGATGCACTGAGCAGTGAAACCATAAGAATTCCCAGCAAGAGCGTTCGTTCATAGTTAACACCCACGTTCCGTGCGAAATCAGAACCCATCGCAACGATACTGAAACGACTGATATAAACATATGCAAGAACTAACAGCGGAATGCTTAAGTAAAGTAACTCATAATTTCCTTGCATCACAAACGTAAAGCTTCCCAACATGTAACCAGCGAGCGTTTGCATCAAATCAAAACGCATCGCAAGGTAAGTAGTGATTGAATCGACGACCATTCCCATCATCATCCCCATTAATGGAACAAACACAATATTCTTAAACGTAATTCGATTCACAAGTTTCATAAAAACAAGTGTACCAATAACAGCAAAGACAAGTGCGAATACGGATCTTCCAACAAAACCCATACCCGCAAATACAATTAAAGAAATAATAATCCCCAATCGCGCAGCATCCATCGTTACCGCTGTTGATGGTGACACAAAGCGATTTTGGGCAATTTTCTGCATGATTAGCCCTGCCACTGATAATGAGATTCCGGTAATGACTACGGCCATAACACGCGGAATACGACTGTATACAAAGGCATGCCACGCAGCACCGTCCATCTTCATCAATAAAGACGGTGTAACATCCAAGACACCCATGAAAAGCGATACAACAAACATCACTATAAATGTCACTATGGAAAACACGCGGACATGTTTCGCCGTAATTTTTGATGTTGATTTTGGTGTGTCAATTTCATGCTGTGCCATCGATAACCTCCACAAATGATCATTTGCTCTTTTAGTTTATGCTTATAGGAATATCAAAACAATGCAAAATGCTAATTATATTATGTATTTCTTTCACAAAGTTCGAGATTACCGCAAATGTGCAATACTCTTGTGAAATAATATTCAAAGTATACAATCGGGTGATTTTGATTATCGTAACCATAAAAAAAGAAGATCTTTCGATCTTCTCGTTATTGACATTGAAATCCATTTTGATTTAACTCTTCTTGTACCGCAGTTGGACTCATCTTATCACGAGCCGGAACCATAGAACGTAATCTGGCTGTAATCACGCCGTTACTATCAGCCATTATGTTAGTAAATCCATACGCATCTGCAAATGTTTCTGTCTTGCCATCCGTTACTAAATCGAAACTAAAGACAAACATAAGCGAACCATTTTCATAGTTCTTTCCTGATTCTTTATCCGTAGCATTGATTGTATTTGACGGTGTCGCAGTATAACAGGCACTGACCATACGAATATTCGTAGCTTCTATTCCATTCTTTTGGTAATCAGCAATCATTTTCTGGCTTGCTTTTTCTTGAAGGTCGAGGAAATTATCGATTCCATCGATGGATGCCGGCGCACCAATTAGGCCCTCAACAGTTATTTCTTTTGTTTCAGATTCCAGTTGGACATTTTCCTTGCGTAAGGCTTCGCGCATGGCATCTGTTAAGTCTAAAGATACTGTTACAATATCACCATTCGCAAGGTCTGTAGCTGCTATCGGTTTTACCTTAATTTGCTTTAGAACCTTTTCAACTTCAGGATTACTATCCTTGATTGCTGAGTCAATTGTTGTTTCAGCAACTCCAGTTCCACTCTCACCTTTGAATGTTACAGTGACACGCGTAAAGAAATCAATCGAGACAAGCTCAGAATATCCTTCAACGCGTATCTCCTTTGCAGTCGCCTTTAATTTATACTTATTGTCCTTAAGGGTTTTTAACTCTGCTTCAGTCGGCGTTAATGTTACCAAGACAGCATCACCTTCTTTGAGTGCTCCATCAGGGTTCACTGTATAACGCATGGTTTTCAGTACTGCTTCTACAGCAGGGTTTTCCGCAAACACAATTTGATCTTGATTCATTTCAAAGAATATACTTTCACCATCGTTCACAAAGCGCGTCGGTGCAAGTTCAAAGAAGTCAAGAGTCTTAACACTCAGCACGCGGTCCCATAATACAAACCCTCCTCCTGCAACAATTAACACTGCTGCAATAATTGCCAGGATTTTATATTTCTTTGAATTCTTGTTCTTTTGCTTGGTTACATGTTTTACTTTTGTTTTTGTTTTCTGACGTTTTGTTCTTACACTATCCCCAACATCATCAACGATTGTTTCATCCACAACTTCTTCGTCTGTTTCTTGGGTTTCGATATCTTGTTCAGAGTCATCATTAACTCCATCAAAATCATCCGTTTGAGGGATGTCTTTCTCGGATTCCGAAACGGACTCTGGGTCAAATATTTTCTTTAATCTCATTACTGTATTGTCGTTTTTATCAATCATGGTAATCCTCCTCATTTCTTAACCTAGACACCATAACACTGTTATTGTAGCAAACCCGACGCTATTATGCATGAAATCCCATATTTTCAGTTATTTCTCATATTCCATATAAAAAGAAACGGACGGGTCCGTTTCTTCATGCTTACTTCTTAATGAGGCTTGTTTCCCATTTTGCATTGGGTTTGATGTCAAGCAAATCTGCAACAGTCGCTGCAACATTAGCAAGACCAAAACCACCTTCTTGTTTTAATTCAACATCGCGGTTGTAAATGATAAATGGAACGGGGTTGAGGGTATGTGATGTTTTAGCATTTCCCTTTTTATCAACCATTTCATCTGCATTACCATGGTCTGCAAGCACAATCAATGTTGCATCATTTTTCTTAACAACTGGAAGTAAACGTCCCAAAGCCAAGTCAACTGCCTCAACGGAAATGATTGATGCAAGCATATCACCTGTATGCCCGACCATATCTCCATTTGGGAAGTTGAGACGAATGAAGTCGTATTGACCGCCATTTAGTGCAGCAATTACTTCATCGGTAATTTCTGCTGATTTCATCCATGGACGTTGATCAAATGTGACATCATCTCCTTTGATCTCGACATAAGTTTCTAAAGCGTCATCAAATTTCTCGAGTTTGTTTCCATTCCAGAAATAAGTAACGTGTCCATATTTTTGTGTTTCGGAAATTGCAAATGATGACATACCATTTTCAATCAATGTTTCTGTCAATGTATCGGTAATGTGTGGTGGTTCAACTAAGAAATTAGCAGGAATTCCTGAGTCTCCATCGTATTGAAGCATACCTGCATATTTAACATTAGGTACGCGAACACGATCAAACTTGTCAAATGATGCATCGCCTTCGAATGTTTTTGAGATTTCAAGAGCACGGTCACCGCGGAAGTTAAAGAAAATTACCGAGTCATTATCAACGATTGGGGCAACTGCTTCACCATCTTTGGCAACAACCCATGCAGGGATGTATTGATCAGAAAGTGTTGGTTCTTCTGCACGGAAGTGATTAATGGCTTCAGTTGCTGAAGCAAACTTTTGTGCATCACCCAAGACGTGTGTTTTCCAACCACGTTCGACCATTCCCCAGTCTGCATCATAGCGGTCCATTGTAACTAACATACGACCACCACCACTTGCGATTTCAGCGTGGAATGAATCATCATTCAATTCATTCATAACTGCCTCAACGGCATCAATGTATGTCAATGCTGATTGTTGTTCAACGTCACGTCCATCTTGAAGTGCGTGTAATGCAAGATGTTTGACACCATCTGCTTTTGCGCGTTTAATCATTGCAATGACATGATCAACGTGTGAATGCACATTACCATCTGATAATAATCCAAGAAGATGTAATGTATTATTTTTCAAATCCGTTGTAAGAAGTTTCCATGCTTTTGATTCAAACAAACTGCCATCTGCGATTGAACCGTTCACAAGTTTTGCCCCTTGTGAGAAAATCTGTCCGGATCCCAAAGCGTTGTGTCCAACTTCTGAGTTTCCCATGTCTTCATCTGATGGAAGACCAACAGCGAGACCGTGCGCTTTTAATTCAATATTAGGGCATTCAGCCATTAATGCATCTAAGTTTGGTGTATGAGCTTGTTTTACAGCATTACCTTCTACAGTATCTGTTATACCAACACCATCCATTACTACTAAAACTACAGGTTTCTTTTTCATAATTTCCTCCTACGTACCGTTCAATTTTAACACTTTTCGACCAGTAGTTCTACCCGAATAAAAAAAGACTCACAAACTTTCCAATTCGTTTGTGAATCGAAGTTTAAGAATCTTAACAAATATGATTTCATCTAGAATAATAGTGGAAAGGTAATACTCGCATATCTACCATTATATAAGTTCAATAATTTTATCCATACGATCCAGAATATGCTTAGCACCGTGTTCTTCTAATTCAGAAACGGGTCTAAATCCCCATGAAACGCCTATAGGGATCATATTTGCATTCTTTGCAGTATTCATATCAACATCACTGTCACCGACAAAGAGTATGTTCTCAGGATTAATGCCCATTTCTTCTGCGATTATGAGTGGGTAATGGGGACTTGGTTTATGATTCCCATCAAATTGATCCCCAATAACTGTTACAAAATCGATGTCACCAAAATAAGCAGCAACGATTCCATCCGTATATACTTGTTTCTTGTTAGTACAAATCGCGACTGGGATGCCACGTGTGTTTAATTCCTTTAATGTTTCAACAACTCCAGGATACGGCGTTGAATCGACACTGTAGTTTAAACCATAATCGGCAAGGAATTCCTCGAGCGCGTCATCAAATTCATCGTAGTCTTCCGGCAATGCGCGTTCTACGAGCTTCTTAATGCCGTTTCCAACGAATGTTTTATATGTTGCGAGTGTATGAGTTGGAAGATTGCGTCCTTCCAGTACACGGTTTAAACTGTTTCCCATATCCGCGATGGTATCCATCAGAGTACCATCCAAATCAAAAATTACTGCCATAATAACCAACTTTCTATGCGATATTCTTAAATGTATGATTGGTGTAATTGGGTTTGAAGAATTTACAATCTTCAACACCATTGGACCACTCATAGAATTCATTCAAGTCACTTGAGTTATCCCCAAAGTGCATGGGGAAGAAAAATTGTGGGCGAAGGAGTTCAACAATCCGTCGCGCCCCTTTATCATAGTCTTCTCCCATACGCGGGTCAATTGAAAACATCATAACATCAATTTTCCCAATATTCTGAAATTGTTCGAGCGCAAGTTCATAGGCTGTTTCTTCTTCATTAATTTCTTGTTTATTTGACATGGATGACCAATGCCAATTGTTGAGATCGCCACCATGTAAGATTGTCTTGTCCTTCTCCTTAATGAGGTAGCAGACACCTTCACGCGTTGTTTTTAGAACGTGAATTGTCGCAAATCCGGTATGAAAGGTATCGCCAACATCCATTTTATAGACGTTATTGAAAGGTGACGCAAGCACATCATACGATAAAAAAACGGGCTTCCTGTACGAGAATATAGCGTCGGTGTAGTGGTGTGACTCAGCGGTTGTCACAAAGAAATATGTCGGCTTGTGACTCATCAAATAGCGCGCGGGGACCTGACCTTCAACATAATCAAAAACATAAACAGCATTATCCGTTTCAACGATGTAACCACAGTGATTTATATATTCAACATTTAGCATAGGAAACCCTCCTTAACTTAAGTATAACAAATAAAAAGGCAGCCAGGCTACCTTCTTATCATTATTTAACTTAATTCTGTTTGACCTGAGTAAAGGGATGCATAGCGTCCGCCTTGCTCAACAAGTTCATCGTGACTTCCACGTTCGATGATGCGACCATGTTCGAGAACAATAATTGCATCAGAATTACGAACCGTTGAAAGTCGGTGGGCAATAATGAAGGTTGTACGACCTTTCATCAATGAATCCATTCCTTGTTCAATCAAGCGTTCCGTACGCGTATCAATTGATGACGTTGCTTCGTCAAGAATAAGAATACTTGGGTTTGCAACTGCAGCTCGGGCAATATTCAGCAATTGTTTTTGACCTTGTGACAGTTCAGAACCCGTACCGCTTATTTCAGTATCATAACCATGTTCTAATGTACGAATAAAGTGATGCGCGTTGGCAAGTTTTGCCGCTGCAATACATTCTTCATCCGTTGCATCCAGATTACCATAACGTATGTTCTCCATGATTGTTCCTGTAAAGAGGTTTGTATCTTGGAGCACCATCGCAATATGTTTTCGAAGACTAAGACGGTTTATCTTTGAGATATCATGTCCATCAATTAGAATCTTTCCAGAGTTAATATCATAGAATCGCGAAATTAAATTGGTAATGGTTGTCTTACCAGCACCGGTTGATCCAACAAAGGCAATTTTCTGTCCTGGTGCGGCCCAGAAAGTTACATCCTTCAAGACAGTGACGTTTTTAACATAACCAAACGTTACATCTTCGAATCGTACATCACCTTCAACAGTATCAAGAACTAGATCGGTATCACGAATTTCTTCTTCTTTCCAATCGAGCAATTCAAAGATACGCTCAGCGGATGCTATTGCTGATTGCAGTGTTGTAAATTGGCTGGATATTTCGTTAATTGGTTTTCCTTGTGTTCGTGTCATGTTAACATAGGCACCCAGATCACCAATACTTAAACGCCCATTTATGGCAAGGTATCCACCTACAATCCCAATAACAGCATACGATATCGTATTGATATTTTGCATCAGTGGATAAATCATAATTGATGTGATTTGCGCAAATTGCGAGTTTTTACGGTATACTTGATTTTTCTTTTGGAACTTCTCGCGTGCTTTCTCTTCATGATTAAAGAGTTGCATTACAACTTGACCTTCCATGGATTCTTCAACATATCCGTTTAGATCACCCAAAGACTGTTGCTGACGCTTGGAATAAATCCGTGATTTCTTAATAATGACATTTGACATTAAACTTAATAATGGCAGAATAATCATCGTCACAGCTGTTAGAATTGGGCTTAAAATAAACATGACCACAACGGTTCCGATAAGGGTAAAGATATTTATAACGATTGATGCCGCTGCAGTGTTCAATCCTTCACCCACCAAATCAATATCATTGGTAAATCGACTCATTAAATCACCGTGTGCGTTGGCATCATGGTAGGAAACCTTCATGCGCAAGACATGCGAGAACATTTCCTTACGAATTGTTTCAACGGTACGTTGTGATATTTTAACCATCAAACGTGCAGCGAGGAACATCGCACCAACTTCAATGGCAAAGATAATAGCAAGACCAATAAGTTGTGTTGTTAATGAACTAAACATAACTTCACGCGTGATGGTATTGTTCATCCCCTGTTCAATCGTTGCGATGAGTGGCGAGATTGCATAGGATCCATACAAACCTCCAAGTGTTGAAACAATGGAAGCGATAATAACAACGATGAGTAAGAATTTACTTTCACCGAGGTAAGATAGTAAGCGTAGAAGGGTTCCTTTTTGGTCCTTGGGTTTATGTTTCCCAATAACAAGACTTTGTTGACTCATTATTCAACACCTCCTTTACTCATTTGACTTTGATAGATTTCTTGGTAAACCTGGCATGTTTCAAGTAGCTCATCATGTGTTCCAAGTCCAACAATTTGTCCTTCATCCAGAACAACAATTTTATCAGAATCAGCAACTGAGCTAATCTTCTGCGCAATACTGATTACAGTAACATCCGAATACATTGCAGCGATTGATTCCTTAACTTTGGCTTCTGTAGCTGCATCAAGGGCACTTGTACTATCATCCAACACTAAAATTTTAGGATTAACCATCAGTGCTCGCGCAATACATAATCTTTGACGCTGTCCACCAGAAAAGTTTGTTCCACCTTGTTGTACTGGCGAATCGAATCCATGTTTGCTTTCTTCGATAAAGCCATAGATCGAAGCAGCCATTGTTGCTTGAATCATGTCTTCTTCTGTAGCATGTTCATTTCCAAGGCGTAAGTTCTCAGCAATTGTTCCCGTAAAGAGAACATTCTTTTGAGGTACGAAACCAAATTGACTTCTAAGGAACTTCATATCCAAATCACGAATATCATGGCCATCAAGGGTAATGCGTCCTTCAGTGACATCGATGAGACGAACCATAAGATTAATCAGAGAAGACTTACCACTTCCAGTAGACCCAATAATTCCAATATGTTGACCTGGAATAATATCCAAATTGATGTGTTTCAAGACATCATTGGCATCTTCGTAGTAACGGAATGATACATCTTCAAACTTAATATGTCCTTGGACGTTTGTAAGCAACTCTGGAGTCGCAATTGAATGAATATCAGCCTCAGTATCAAGGACTTCATTAAGTCGCAACACCGACGCTTTTGAGCGCGACACCATCATCAAGACGTTGGTAATCATCATCATTGAGAACATGGTAAAGCGTAGATAGTTAATGAACACTAACAGATCACCCACTTGAATTAAATGCATATCAACAATCAAGTACGATGAAATCCAAACAATAAAGATTGTGGCAAAGTGAATTGCGGCGGTTAACGCTGGATTCATGATAATCATCAAGTTCATTGCATCAACGTTTGCTTTGAAGAGCTGAGAGTTTTCATCGTTAAATTTCTCATCTTCTAAGTCTTCGCGAACAAACGATTTGATAACACGAATATTCATAAGGGATTCTTGAACTTTACGGTTCATCTTATCGACCATTTTTTGAAGTCTCACAAAACGTGGGAATCCCGCTTTAATTGTATAGATAAGAATTCCTGTTAAGAAGAGTACAGCTGCTAACATGACCCATGATAATTCAGGGCTGATAATATATGTAAGCACAACAGTACTGATTAGGAAAACAGGCGCACGAACTAAAAGACGCAAACACATCATCAAGGTTCGTTGTAAAAAGTTAACATCATTTGTTAACCGTGTAACAAGGGATGCTGTTTGAAAGTTAGACATATTCTTAATCGAAAATGTTTGAATGCGTTTGAAAACTGCTTCACGCAAACGCAATGCGAAATTATTTGACACTTGTGATGGGAAAACAAGTCCCAACATGGCAATTACTGCACCAGCAATTGCTAACCCTACCATTTTGAGCCCAACAGATACAATGATCCCAAAATCTGCTTGCGCGATTCCGACATCAATAATCTCGGCCATCAGTTGGATTTGATAGAGTTCTATGAATGCAACACCACCAACAAAGATAATCCCAAGTATTGCTGCGGGTATCTCTGGTTTGAAATACTTATAGAATTTTTTCATTCTTCGACTCCTTCTCTAAATCCTCTAACATGATTGTGAAATAGTCTTCAAGAATTGATTGTTGTTTGTCTGAAAGCGCGCGAAACAAAGCATTATCGATCCGATCAAAATTTTCAGTTAACTCGGGCATAATTGCTTTTCCTTTTTCCGATAAAAAAAGATTTTTTTCGCGACGATCAATTGTACTCACAACACGTTCAATATAACCGGATGCTTCAAGTCGTTTCAATGTCACCGAAACTGATTCCTTCGACAGTTTGATGATTTCGACAAGTTGCTTCTGAGTGATTCCGGGATTTCTATCTATTATATATAGAAATCGTGGTTGCCCCGTATACAAGTCAAATTCATCCAAATAGTCTTGTACATTTTGTCGGTGTTTAATGTTAATCTTCCGGAATAGCGTACTCAGCTGGTTATCCATTTTACCTCTCCTTTAGTTAGTCGGCTAACTAATTATACCATACACAGTATATGAAACAACATTTGTGCCTGAATTCACAAAAAAAGTACATCGTTATTACGATGTACTTCAGTTTAGTCGCTTTCCATACCATTCTTTTTATAAAAGTATATGAAGAGTCCAATACTAATAACTGTACACGCGATGAGTACGCCAATTTGTACTAACTCAAGACTGTATGCCTCGCCAAGGTTGAACGCCTTCAACATGTCTGATAACATACCCGTATAAATAAAACGGGATGCTGTTGCCATGGACTCATTGAATACTGAAAATGTTGGTAACATTGCTAAGATAAGTGTAATTGGCATCATGATGTTGTTTGCGTTGACTTGTGACTTAGAGTAAATTCCCACCACAAGACCCACAACACAACTGATCAGTGACGCTACAACGGTAAGTGCTGTAAACATGATAAAGTTAATGTTTGCGATGTTAATACCACTCACGAATACAAGTAAGAAGTTTACAGCTACCGTAACCAAGAATGGTGGTAGCAAGCTTCCGATAAAGAAATGCTTTGCATTGACTGAAGAGGTCATCAATGTTCGAAGCGTATTTTTCTCTTTCTCTTCAGCAAGTGGAAGTGCCGTCATCATGACCGCCCCCATACCAATATTCATCGAAACGCCCATTGATAGCGCCATTCCAAACATATAATCAAGCATCTCTGGATCTGTTGCCATTGTTCCATACAGAACCCTCATTAAGATCGTGATTCCAACTGCCATGAGTGGTCCGGTGAGTGCTGATGTATTGGTCATCAACATCTTTGTTTTTAATTTCATCATTACGAATGCTTTTCTCATACTAAACTCCTTCCCGAAACTTTAATAAATACTTCTTCCAATGTCGGCTCACAAGAATGAATTGTTTCGACATTTCCTTCTGATAAATGTTGATTAAGAATTGCGATATGTTCCTTACTCTCGTTGAGATGAACGATATCATCATTTTTCAAACGAACCTTAAAGGTCTTCTCTTGATTGTGACGCAAGCAAATTTCTTCAGGTGTTCCATGTTCAACAATGACACCATCATTCAGTAAAGCAATTTTATCGCAGAGTTTGGTTGCTTCTTCCATATTGTGTGTTGTCAAGAAAATCGACATTCCCTCACCCTTCAATTCCAAGAACATATCTTGGATTTGATTGGCAGTTGCAGGATCTAGGCCACTTGTTGGTTCATCGAGAAAAAGCAATCTGGGTTTGTGGAGAATCGCACGTGCCAAAACGAGGCGTTGCTTTTGTCCCTTTGATAGTTTACCCGCTTGATGTTTTTTATGACCTTCCAAACCAACTTTTGATAGGAGAACATCAATACGGTCTTCTTCAACTTTAAAGAGATCCGCAAATATCTTGAGATTATCGTATACCGAGAGTTTCTCATAGATACCACTTGTATCCGTTACAATTCCAATTTGTTCATAAATGGCTTCATTAATCGTCGATGCATCTTTCCCCAAGACTTGGGCATCACCACGTGTTTGCCCCAATTGGCCTGTTGCAATTTTTATCGTTGTAGTTTTACCCGATCCACTGGGTCCCAAGAACCCAAATATTTCCCCTTTGCCAATTTCAAAGCTGATATCCTTAAGAGCAACGTGGTTGTTGAACTCTTTACGGACATTTTTCATTTGAAGAATACTCGGCTTTGCTTTCGTATTTAATTGATAAATTTCATTCATATTCTTACCTCCCTGATATTTAAAATTATACGTTGTAGAATGACAATTTTTATAAACTTAAAGTAAAATTACGAAAGGTGTAGATTTTAGTGCAAATTCACAACTTTGTCCAAGTAAACTTGGCGTGCTATAATACTGAAAAGAGGTAACACTATGGAGAACTATGGGAGTACATTTCGCGAATTGCGACAGAATAAGGGTTATACACTAAAAGAAGTCGCTGCGGGAATCATGAGCGTGACTGCTCTCTCAAATTTCGAAAATGGTATATCTGATATCAAATCAACGAATCTATTCAAATTGCTTTTTCGGATTCAAGTATCGACTTCAGAGTTTCTTTACACCCATGATCAATTTGGAAACGTGGACCTGAATCGCATTATTCAAAATATTGAAAGTGCTCGAAATTCTAACGAAGATGCAGCACTCACATTAAGGAATTTGGGCACTACCTACCAGACATTATATTTGCGTACGCAAGAAAAACACTTTCAATACGTCGCAATTCTGTGTGAGTATATGGCTGACCCAGAGTGTTTGAGTTCTGGGAGTAAGCGAGTCTTACAGCACTATCTTTTAAACGTCAAGCGATTTGATGAATTTGAATTCTATCTTATGCAATACTTGAGTGAGTTCTTTACAACTACTGAACTTGCTGCGCTCTACACGCGTATGGATAAAGACATTACGAATCTCTCCCCTTTTACAAAAACGAACCGTCATCATATTTATATCAATCGTTGCTTTCATTTAATCCGTCGTAGCGAAGTGAAACTTGCACGATTGACTTTGGATGCATACAAGCGTATTGAACCAATTCCAAAAATCGAAAGTATCGAGAAATTCATACTTGCGCGTTTTCTTGATGGTCTTATCCAAATCGCTGAAGGTAAATCAGAGGGTGAATCGTTATGCCGTGAATCCTTGCATGCTTTTTCAATACTTGACGGTTTCGAGGATGCACTCGCAAAACTTGATTCATGGATTGCATTCGCTAAAGACCTCAATATGGAAGGGGCGACAGTATGAGTAATTATGGACCAACATTTCGCAAATTGCGGATTGAGAAGGGCTTTTCGAGTAAGGAAGTTGCGGCGGGAATCCTAAGCGTCACGGCACTGGCAAACTTTGAAAATGGAGCATCCGATATAAAATTCAACAAACTCATTAAGTTACTTAATCGAATTTGTGTCGACCTTGCCTATTTCACGTACTTAAGTGATGATACAGCTTCCGATGATATTCATCGCATTCTATCCGAGATCATGGATTTAGCGCACAGTGATGCAATCTCGACATATGGCACCAATAGACTCTATGAGAAATACCGTGACCTTTATCAATCAACACACGAAAGTGCTCATTATCTTGTGAGTATTTATAACAACTTTTCTTCAGGAGTCGATCGAGTCACCCCCGAAGAAATTGCCTTCTATCGCAATCACATTCAATCGATTACAATGATGAATGAATTCGAACTGTATCTCATGAGCGCAACAAGTGAGTTTTTCTCAATCGAAGAACTTAAAGATATTGATGATCGCAAAAGTGAAGACATTTTATCGCTCCCCCCCAGTTCAATCATCGAAATTAACCATATCTATATTAATCAGTGCTTTCACTATCTCCGTCGCAATAACGTTGCCTTAGCAAAACATAGTATTGCTTTGCTTGATGCTTTGAATCTTCCTAAGAATTTTGAAAACAGCGTTTCATACTTCTTCCGTCATTTCATTACGGGACTTGTTGATATTTTACAAGGGAACATGGATGGTAAGAAACGATGTTATCAATTATTAGACGTAATGGAAACATTCCCTGCATATCAGCCAACAATTCGACAACTTCACCTTTGGACTGAAGTCATCGAGAAGATGTACAACGATAACAACGCATTGAATACTGGGTCAAAGTAGTAAAGTATTGCACCAAAAAAGAAGTGATTGGACTCATTTAAGAGCACGATCACTTCTTTCTTTTTATAGTAGATTGCTAGAATATAATCCAGACAATTGCGATAAGAACAGCTGAAATAAGGAGTACTACGGGTAAGAATGTTATGAGTGCTGCCAATGATATGGCAAGCGCATCATTTTTTTCAAACTCGACGTCTTTAAACTTTTCAGTTATTTCGTCTTCCGTCAATAACTTCTTCTTTCGTTTACGTCCAAACATATTATTTCTTCAAGTTACAAGCAACAAAGTGGTTATCACCAACTTGATGCCAGTCTGTATCGGCAACCGCATTTACGCGGAAGTTCTCAAAGTCATAAACATCGTTCTCAGCTTCGTAGAAGTCTAAGGCGTCGTTTTTTACGTCTTTACGTGAGTTAATATCAGTCTTCAAGAATGCAGCTAACAAACGTTTCGTATATGGATGTTTTGCATCGTTGAATATTGTAAGAATTGGTGCAGCTTCAACAATTTTACCACCATACATAACAATAACATCATCGGCCATTTGGCTAATAACCCCAAGGTCATGGGTAATAAAGAGAATTGATGTATCAGAGTTTTGTTTCAGATCATTCATCAATTTTAAGATTTCTGCTTGAATAATTACGTCAAGTGCAGTTGTAGGCTCATCCGCAATCAAGAGTTTTGGATTACATGCTAAAGCCATCGCAATCATAACACGTTGACTCATCCCACCTGATAGTTGGAATGGGTAACTGTTTAAGACGTTTTTTGCATTGGTAATCTTAACCGCTTCAAGAAGTTGTAACGAACGATCATACGCTTCTTTCTTTGACATTCCACGGTGAAGGATTAAGACTTCACTGATTTGTCGTTTAACGGTAAGAACTGGGTTTAAACTTGTCATCGGTTCTTGGAAAATAACCGAAACTTCGTTCCCACGGTACTTGCGTAATTCATTTTCGGAAAGTTCCGAAATCACTTTACCATCAAGGATAATTTCACCCTCATAGATTTTTTGGTTTGGTTCAAAAAGTTTGAGAATGGACATTGCTGTCTGACTCTTTCCACTTCCTGACTCACCAACAATCCCAAGTGTGCGTCCTTTTTCAAGTTTAAAGCTAACGCCATTTACGGCTTTAACCAAACCACGTTTGGTATCAAAGTAAGTGTGTAAGTTTTTTACCTCTAATAGACTCATGCGCTTACCTCCTCATCTGATTTTAGAAGACGACATGCAACAAAGTGATCCGGAGATACTTCGAACCAGTCTTTATCTGCTTCACCTGTTTCTTTGTAGGTGAAGTCGAAACGACTGTCATGTGTTTCTTCAAGAATTTTTTGAATTTCTTCCTCTTCGGACTTCATGCGTGGAATCGCTGCAAGCAAGGCCTTTGTATAAGGATGTTGTGGATTTGAGAAGATTTCTTCTGCAGGTGCTAACTCTACTAAGTTACCAAAGTACATAACACCAATACGGTCACTAATATAACGGACGACACCAAGGTCATGCGTAATAAAGAGGTATGTTAAGTTATTCTCTTCTTTTAAATCTTGGAGTAAGTTAATGACTTGTGACTGGATTGAAACATCAAGTGCAGAAACAGCTTCATCACAAACGATGAATTTAGGGTTCAAGGCTAACGCACGTGCAATTCCGATACGTTGGCGTTGTCCACCCGAGAACTGGTGTGGATAACGATGAATGAATTTTGCATCCAATCCACATTTTTCCATGATGTCAATGATGTAGTCATTGTATTCTTTACTCTTGTTATTTGGGAAAATCTTATGAGCGATTAACCCCTCACCAATGATATTACCAACTGTTAAGCGGGGATCAAGTGATGAATACGGATCTTGGAAAATAATTTGTAAGTCTTTACGGAGTAAGCGAATTTCCTTCTTCGTAAGGGATGACAAATCAATACCATTGTCCAATTTTGATTCGAATTTATCGAAGTCGGTGTTGTTTACAAGGGTATCTTTAAGTTTTTGTACATCTTGCTTCGCTGCATCATTTGCGACACTTGCGGCTTCAAATTCTTTTTTCAATCCATCGACGGTCTTTGAAGCAACGCCTGTTGCTTTCGCACGTTGTTCTTCGGCATCAATTTTTAAGTGAAGGTTTGCGACTGCAGAACCTTTTTCATATTGTGCAACAAGTAATTTTGTAACTTCATCCAAGTTGCTGTGTGTTAACAGTCCACCCGCAAGACGGAAGATGTTTCCGTACTTTGTATCATAATCGATACGTGCTACACGAAGTGCTTCATTCGATGTTAAGAATGCATCACCGCTTGCAGTTTTTGCTGCAACCTTCAATGCATCAAGGTTTGCTTTATCTTTAGCATGGTCTGGGAACACTTTAGGAATTGATGTGTATACTTTTTTAACGTAATTTGGCATCATTCCTTCAATTGTTTCACCATAGTAGAGTGTATCGCCACCTGTTTGGTCATAAAGTTGGATTAGAGTACGTCCGAATGTAGATTTACCACATCCAGACTCTCCTACTAAACCTAATGTTTCCCCTTCAAGAATATCAATTGTGATGTTCTTGTTTGCTTTTACATATTCTTGAGTACGTTGGAATACGCTTGTTTTCTTAATTGGAAAATATTTTTGTAAATGTTCAACTTTTAGAATTACTTTATCTTTTGAAATTGTCATATTCTACGCCTCCTATTTCTGATTCGATCGTGGGTCCATAGCATCTCTCAATGCGTCCCCAATAAAGTTAACGGATAATGCTGTTGCAAGAACACAGACGGATGGAAGAATCCATTGCCACATGTAGTTCTCAAGAACATAAGTCTTTGCAGCACCAGTCAACATATTACCCCATGATGGGCTTGGAGGTGTAACACCAAAACCAAGATAGGATAGACCCGCTTCAGTTAGTAAACTTCCCGCGTATCCAAGTGTCATGCTAACGATGATGAAACTTACGACTGAAGGCAAGATATGCTTAAGCATGATTGCACCTTCTTTAAGTCCAAGAGCACGCGCTGCAAGCACGAAGTCTTTCTCACGTTCAGCCAAGATTTGTCCACGAACAAGGCGTGCAACTCCTGGCCAACTGATAACACCAAGAATAACCATGATCATTGTGATTCGGACTTCTTGTGATGTTTCGATTGGTAAGAATGCGGACAATGTGATTGCTAAAGGAATGAATGGGAATGCCGATACAACTTCTGCAAAACGCATCAATAAGTTATCGACCCATTTACCATAGTAACCCGCAATCAACCCGACAAACACACCAATAATTGTTGAAATAATCATCGCAACCGCACCAACAGTTAATGAGATACGACCACCTTGTAGCAAGCGTGTTAAGACATCACGTCCAAACGCATCCGATCCAAGACGGAATCCGTTATTACCCCATCCGGTGACTTGGTTGTCTGATGAGATCGCATAACTGCTGAAGAAGTCTCCATGAATTGATTCGATATTGCCATTTTTCACAGCCGTTGGAAGTTCAGTTAAACCAAATTTCCCACGTCCCCATGTTTGAACATTGTGAGCATCATCAAGAATTGATAATGAAGAACGTGTTGCTGAGATATCTACAATATTTCCTGTGTGTTCTGGAACATTTAGAGCACCGTATTGTGCAGAACCCCATGTATGAACGTTACCTTCCGAATCAAGTGCCATCGCTGTATTTGATGCAATTACGACATCAACAACTTTAACACTACCGTCGGTAAGATTTTCAGGAATTGCAGTAATTTCAGTTCCCTTTTGTCCAAAGACACGAAGTGAACCGTCTTTCATAATTGTAATAATATTGTATGAACCTGCAATGAGTTTCTCAGTTTCACCTTGTAACTCTTTTGGAATATTATTTAAGTTGTTTGGTAATGTACTACCCCAAACAATAATTCGGTCATTCTCAGTAAGAATTGCTGAAAAATCAATTCCAGTTGCCAATTGTTTGATTTTCTCTCCCTTAAGAAGATCTTTTGGACTGGGTTCTCCCATTGGATCACGGAAGTCAATTTCACTTTGATTAAAAGTATTTGAACCAGCTCCGATAAATTCATTATCTTCAGTAACAGCAATAACATGCTTGTCACCTGCTTCAATCATTTTAACCTTTTTTCCTTCTGTTAACGCAACGATACTTTTAACATCATATTTCTTTTCAGGATTTTGGCCCCAGAAATATACTTTCCCTTGGTCATCCAAAGCAACAGTGAATGATGTTCCACTTGAAATCGAAACAATATTCTTGCCTTGAATTTCTTTTGGTGGATTTACAAAACCCGTACCCGGTGCAAGGTTGTTAAGTGTCGGTTCGTTATCATACATATCATAATCCATAAGCGCAGTCGATCCAAAGACGATTGCAAAGATTAAAACAAAGACTGTTAAACCAAATACCCCTAATTTATTACTAAAAAAGTTTTGAACAATTTGTTTTGTAGGACTAATAACTACGTTGTCGTCAATCATTTCCTCAATATCATCATGACGCATTCCGCCTGGTGCAAACAAGCGAGTAAATAGTGATTTCTTTTTCTTCTTCATAAACTCGCTCCTAATCTAATTTAACACGAGGGTCAACCAACGCGTATCCAATATCCATAATAATGTTCGCAATTAATGAAAGCGATGCAAAGAACATATTAAGTGCTAGAACCATCATGAAATCTCGGTTTGTAACAGCTTCAACAAGAATCTTTCCAATTCCATCAATCGAGAAGATTGATTCGGTAATTGCCGCACCACTGAAAAGTCCGGCTAAACTACCTGCAACAATTGTAACTACGGGAATCAATGCATTTCGGAATGCATGTGAATAGATTACAACTTTGTTTGAGAGACCTTTCGCACGTGCTGTACGAATATAGTCACTGCTCAATACATCTATCATCGCGTTACGAACATAACGAATAATTGACGCAAATGAACCAATTGTAATGGCAAATATTGGTAATGCCATTGAATTTAACCAGTCTAATGCATACGCAAGGCCAACTTTCCCCTGACCTGCACCCGCACCTGATGAAGGGAACCATTTAAGTTTTCCTGCAAAGATGTAGATTAACATTAACCCAATTAAAACAACCGGCAACGACATTCCGACCAGCGAAATGACTTGCCAAATCTTATCGAACCATCCACCACGCTTAACAGCAGAGTAGATTCCGACAAAGATCGAAATTACAAATGAAATCACAAATGAAATTAAATTTAGAACAACTGTATTTTTCATTGGTTTCGCGATTACATCGATTACTGGTTTATTATATTTTGTTGAATAACCCAAGTCACCACTAACAGTACGTCCCACCCAACGTATGTATTGTTCTGGTAACGATTTATCCATACCAAACTGAGCTTCAATGCGTTTGTATGTTTCTTGGTATAGAACGGGGTCCTTGATATTCGGATTAATCATCCCTTTAATAGGGTCTCCTGGCATAATTTTGACTAGTGAAAACAGCAAAATTGAGATCATAATTATAACCGGAACAAGTGATGCCATTCTCCTAACTAGGTATTTAAACATATAAATTTCTCCTTTACTTCTACGTCGTAAGAAGTGCCGCAAGGCACTTCTTATCAAGTATTAATGCTTTAACTTCTTGTATTATTTAACGTCAATATAAACGATTTGTCTTGCCCAGTCAAGTTCAGGAGTAATGCTATCCAATCCTGTAACACGATCTAAAGCAATATCGAAGTATTGATTTGAATACAATGGCACTGAAGGAAGTAATTTATTCCAAACTTTAAAGTACTCAACAACAGCTTTCGAGAATCCTTCACGGTCTTCTGGAGCACGATTTCTTAGGTTCATGATTGCTGCATCCAATTCTGGATCTGCAATATCACCCCAGTTTAATCCTGATCCTACCCAATCTGAGTGATGTCCTGTGTAAGGGTCATAGATTGATGTAAATGATGTAGCAAGGTTAAATGCGTTGTAGTCGTTTTCGACACGGCCTTGCATGTAGTCACCAAGAGTTGAGAATTCACCTTGTTGAACGAAGTACTCAATACCAGCAGCTTTAGCATTTGGTACTAATTGTGAAACAACTAAGTCAGTAACAGCGTTCTTTTCAGAACCAAAGTGCTTGATAACAAGTTTTTCACCTTTGCTGTTGTAACGGAAGTAGTTTGTTGCTGCATCTGAATTTGCTTTTGCAGGATCAAATGCTGTAGTTCCGTCTGACTCAAATTTATAATCAGTTGTGTCAAGTAGTTCATTAGCTTTTGTTAGGTTGAATGTATATTGAATTAAATCGTTGTCTAATTCATCTTTGTTTTCTTTGTAGAACCATTGTGATAATCCGAATGGAGCATTAACAACAACACCGTATCCACCAACAACCTTGCTGACGAATTCGTTACGGTCTAGTAAGTATCCAATAGCTTGACGTACTTCAGTAATTTGTGTAGGTCCTTTGTTAGCTTTAAATTGGATCATACCGTATCCATTACGTGGGTATGAAATTAATTGGTAACCAGCTTCTTTTGAAGGTTCGATTACGCTTGATTCGATATTACCTGGTGATAAGTCAATTTCACCATTTCCTAATGCTTGAACTGTTACGTCACTTTCAACAAGTTTAATAACAACTTTACCGATTGAAGGTTTTTTGCCTTCGAAGTTTCCTGCATAGTTTTCGTTAGCAACTAATACAGCTTGGTTATTTTCGTATGTTTCAAGAACATAAGGTCCAGCTGATACTGTTGGTTTGAAACGTTCTTTTTCAGAAACATTCTTAACTGCAGCAGCGATTTCTTCTGCTGTGTTGTCAAAGCCATTTCCATCAGCGTTTAATTTTGCTTCAGGGAACCATACATGCATTGGTTCTGGTGAGACTGTTGCATATGATGTTTCGAAATAGTATGGTAAACGATCAGCAGCGATTGTTACTGAGAAATTTGAATCATCGATGTATTTTACACCTTCAAATTTATCTGCTTCGCCTTTTGAATATGCTTCGTATCCTACGAGGTCATATCCTGTGCTATCCATTTTAGCTTGCTCTAACCATCCAGCTTGACCGCGGAATAGAAGTGCGCCAACGTATGATTTAGCTGTAAGAGCTTCACCATCTGAGAATTTTAATCCCTCGTTGAGTGTAAATGTGTAAGTTTTGCTTCCGTCAGCGTTGTCTGTTGTTACCAATTGTTTAACAACACTTTCGTCAAGTTTCAACTCAGCGGTTGTTGGGTCAACATAGAATGTGTCATACCCACTCATTAATTTTACTGCCCATTGGTCGTATGCATTGGTTCCGAAACCATTTACAAAGTCACCATTAAGTGAAGCAGGTGCAGCAACTGTTAATACCTTGTCTGCTGATGGTCCGCTTTTTGAACCACAGCCTGTAAGGACTAATAGAGCCGCTAGTAATACTACTGCGAATCTTTTCATGAAAAATTCTCCTCCCTTGAAATAATACAGAGTGTTCTAACTGTATGTTGATATTATAAACTATACAGAAAGAATGTCAATGCTTCTTTCACATTTCTATCATATATTTCTGAAAATGTTTTCATAAATATGAAAACAACGTCATTTCAGTTGCTTTTAAGTTACATTGAACTTCCACACACCTTTATTCGTGCTATAATATTTTAGAATAAGAAAGGAATGCATAGTATCTTTTATGCATAGGTTACACCATGAATAAACTAGAATTAGACGATTTTACTGGCTATAATGCAGTTTCATCGTTAACTGCAAGCCCAAACAGAATCCGTTTCGCATTTGTTCGTTCCGAAATTAATGTGGATGAAAACAAATATAAGCATCATCTTTATATTAACGATATGGGTATTGTGAAGAGAGTCTATAGTTTTGAGAATTCAATGCAATTTTACTGGGAGACCGATGAAACACTTTTGATTAACACCTCTTCAAGTGAAAATCAGAAAAAGTCTGAAACAACATTTTCAAGACTTTTCATTGCGAACGGTGAGTTCGAAGTCGCATATACTTTCCCAATTCCTGTTGGGGGTCTCAAAGTCATTAACGCGGATACACTCATCATCTCCACAAACTTAAGTGTCGCTGATCACGTGTTATTCAATAAGGATGAACGCCAAGCTTATCTTGATCAAGCTGCAAAAGAGACTTTCTTTGAAGTCTTTGATGAAGTTCCCTTTTACTTCAATGGTGGTGGCTTCACAAAAGGGAAGCGTTCGCAATCCTTTGTGTATGCAATTTCAACTGAAACGTTTGAACCACTCGCTGCTCAAAATGAAGACATTTCGCTCGTCCATTATAATAAGGATACAAATCGTGCATATTTCGTGTTTCAAGCAATCGTTGGAACCCCGCAATTCTTCGATGATGTGAAGTGCTACGATTTTAATACACAGACGTTAACAACGCTGTACGAAAATACGTCAATGAGTATCTCAAAATTATTCGCACTTGAAGATACTGTTTATGTTTTTGCCAATGATATGGTGGATTATGGTATCAATCAAAACAGCGATGTCTACCGTCTTGTAGATGGTTCCTTAGAAAAGGTCTGTGATTTTGGTCTCAGTGCCAATAATTCGGTTGGTAGTGATGTTCGATACGGTGGCTATCCGACTGCAGATACTTTTAACGGTGTCCACTACTTCGTAGGGACTTATCGTAATCGCAGTATTCTCTACACGTTTAATGGTAGCGACATTAAAGAAGTCTTTAGCAAAGCAGGCAGTTTGGATGCATGGATCTATTGCAACGACGCATTCTATGGTATCGGACTCTTCGATAATGCCCTGCAAGAAGTTTACAAATTGAATATCGACTCTGGTGATGCTACACCAATCACAGCATTCAATACAAAGGTACTGGATGGTAAGTATATCGCGAAACCAAATCATCATGAATTTATTCGCGATGGCATCGCGATGGATGGATGGGTTCTCCTGCCAGAAGGGTATTCAGAAGACAACACTTACCCTGCAATTTTAGATATCCATGGTGGTCCTAAGACAATTTATAATGAATCTTTCTACCATGAGATGCAAGTATGGGCAAACCTTGGCTATATCGTTTTCTTTGCAAACCCACGTGGGAGCGATGTCTATGGGAATGATTTCATGGATATCCGTGGAAAATATGGAACCGTTGATTTTGAAGATTTGATGGCATTTACAGATATTGTTCTTGATCACTACGCAATTGACGCAAGTCGTGTGGGCGTAACAGGCGGTTCATACGGTGGATTTATGACCAATTGGATCGTTAGCCACACCGACCGTTTCCGAGCTGCTGCGACACAACGTAGTATCTCAAACTGGATTTCATTCTACGGAACTGCCGATATCGGCCTCTATTTCGCCAACGATCAAACCGGCGCAACACCTTATGATGGCATTGAGCGCATGTGGGAACAATCACCACTCAAGCATGCAAACAACATTAAGACACCGTTACTCTTTATCCACTCCGATGAAGATTATCGATGTCCAATAGAACAAGCAATGCAACTCTACAGTATCGTTCGCAATAACGGTGTTGAAACACGATTCCTTTGGGTTCGTGGGGAAAACCATGATTTATCACGAAGTGGTCGCCCCCAAGCACGTCTCAAGCGACTTCAAGAAATTACCAATTGGTTTGAAGCACATCTCAAATAATTACAAACAAGGCTATAGCACTCTGTGCTATAGCCTTTATGGTAGATAATCAAAATATGGAGCATTCTGTTTCTTGCCACGACGATAGCCAAGTACAATTTGAATACAACCAATTGCAAAGAATATAAGATGAAGTATTGCAATTGAGCGCAACATAATGCATTGTACAACAATCCATACTACTAGAATCCCTCCCATGGCGATATCACCGTAAGGGATAAGCATTGGATATTTATACCCAATCCAAGCAACAGCAAGGTTTCCGATTCCAAGAACAGCAACAAGAAAAAGCCCAGGAATCAAAAAGTCTTGGAATGGACTGTATTTGAGAAGTTCCAGGGGAACGCCCATATTTGAACCCGTAGGATCAATCACAACCGCCATACCCCCAGCAATCGCACCCACACCAACCAACACATGTAAGATTAAACTTCCTTTAGTTTTCATCGTTTATCCCCAATCACTTTATATGTGAATTATAAATCAACCAAAAAGAAAAAGCACTAATTTTTTAGTGCTCTTGTTAATGTTGTTCTTTGAAATGATTGGGTGACATACCAAAGTACTTCTTAAAGACAATGCTAAAGTAACGCTGATCCTTATATCCAACTGCATTTGCGACCTCATAAATTTTAACGCTTGGATCCATAAGGAGCTCACAGGCAATCTTCATCCGATATACTGTCAGATATTCATGAAAGCTATAATTAGTCTCATTGCGAAACAATCGACTGAGGTAGCTTTCAGATACCTGTAAATACTCTGCGACACTCCCTACCGTAAGATCTTGTGCATAATTAGTGCGAATGTAGTCAATGACACGTTGAATGTTATCATGCTTACTCCGATCACTTTTGGAAAGATAACGATTAACAGTACCAATCAAATCATCACGACTTACTTTGGATTCGTTTTTTAGAACCTTCATTCGCTCAACTTGCGTCTTTGCATTTTCGATTGCTTCTTTTAAAGACTCATCCGTGAATGGTTTGAGCAAATAATCAACTGCACCCAATTGCAACGCCCGCTTCGCAAAAGAAAACTCACTAAACGCAGATAATATAATGAAAACTATGTCCTGTTCCTCAGATAGTTGCTCAATCATCTCAAGTCCATCCATTATTGGCATTTTGATATCGGTAATAATAATGTCTGGGCGTAATCGCACTGCCAAATCATACCCATCTTTTCCATTGCTTGCTGCACCAATGATTTCAACATTCATTGCTTCCCAAGGCGTTGTCATAATAAGACCTTGACGCGCAAACAATTCATCTTCAACAATCAGCGCTCTAAACATTGGATATCTCCTTTATCTTATCGAGTGGTAATTCAATATAAACCACTGTACCGATTCCTTTCTTACTTTCCCATTTTAATCCATACGATTCACCAAAATGCAATTGAATTCTTTGGTGAACATTGAGTAAACCAATACTGTCCTTATTCCTGAGTTCAGCAAACTCAACATCACTTCCCAATCCATCATCAGCGATGGATATGTAAAGGAGTTCGTCATCCGACCAAACATTGATTTCGATTGTTCCATGACCTCCCAACGGTTCGATTCCATGAACAGTCGCATTTTCGACCAACGGTTGCATAATAAGTTTGGGAATTTGATAGTTCAACGTCGTTGGCTGAATTGCAGATACATATTGTAGGGTCTTGCCATAACGGAATTGTTGTAGATGAATGTAACTCTCAATAAATCGGAGTTCCTCTTCGACACTGACAAAGGCATTTGTATTCATACTCTCTTTTAAGAGTACACTCAATTCCGTAACCATCTCAGCAATACTATCGACGCCATTGAGCTTTGCCTGCCATTTAATTGAATCCAATGTATTGTTGAGAAAGTGAGGGTTTATTTGTGACATCAGTGCTTTGATTTCAGCAAAACGAAGGGATTCTTGTTTGCGCTTATCTTGTTCGTGATATTCCTCACTACGCGCAATCAAATCATCAAACTGATTGTTAAGTTCATAAATTTCATCGACACTTATGGCAACTTCAGGATGATTTTCTTGTGGTCGATACCCACGCATCTTCTCAACAAGTTCCAATAAGGGTTGTGTAAAGTGACGTGTTGTGAGATAACCGATCACCGCAACAATCAATGTTGTAATTGAAATCATAATTATGATGGTCGTAGACATATCTTGAACTTGGTCCTTCAGCATTTCATTGGGAACAAGACCATAGATTTTAATACCATGGTTTTGATTTGTACGATCGACCATTGTCATTTGATCCAAACTTGTTTTGATTTCTTGAGAGTCATCGATAACAAGCTGATCGTACTTAAACACATTATTGAGAAACCCAATCGGACTATGGAAGACCGAGTCATTATATATGATCATGTCAATATCAGACGTTATAATGAACTGAATGTACCCGAAAGATGTTCCTTTCACCGACATCAAGATATCTTGCAAGAATTCTGTCGATATATCGAGGATGAGATAAGCTTCTTTCTGTCCATGTTGTTGCAGACGGTAAACAATCGAGTAAGAATTAATGAAGCGTTCGTTTTCATTCTGCATGTTTGGATAAAATGTTGCACGGTCACTACTATCTGCGGCATGAAAAATCCCCCACCGACGGTAACGTGGCAACTCATACAATGATGGGAGTGCACTTGTCCCAATCGCCTGGCCAGCATCGGTAATGAGATACATATTTTGCATCGCTTCATTCCCACGCATGTACTGATACATTGTTTTCAAAATGGTCGATTGATCGTCTTGTGTAAGTGTGTCTTTTGAAAAGTCAATTTCTCCAATCAAAGTACGGCTGACACTCTCAATATCCACAATTTGTGTCGATATTGTCGTATCCAACAATTCATCTGCGGAACGAACTATTTCATTCAAACGATCATTGAGACTCGTTTGTGTTGTTGTCCTTAGAAAGTAGACAGAAAAAACACCCAATAACAAGAGCGGTATAATTGAAGTTAAGAGGATTAAAATCGTTAACTTTTCTTTTACACTACGATGTCTGGGTGTTTTCATACAATCTCCTATACGACTGAAACTTTTCCCTTACTGATAATACTAAAAATTGCAAAGGAAATAATAGTTGCGACAGTTAAGATACTTGCCAATGCTGCAGCAGTACCAAAGCTTGCTCGTACAACTTCAGTATAAATGGCGACCGATATTGTCGCGGTCTTACCAGTATACAACATAATACTTGAACTTAACTCATTAATGGTACTGATCCATGAAAGAATCGCTCCTGAGATAATTCCCGGCAGCATGAGTCGTGCCGTGACTTTAAAGAACGAACGCATCGGTGAAACTCCAAGATTGATGGATGCTTCTTCGACACTTTGATCGACTTGCTGGAGCATCGCGCTCGACGATCGTACCGTATATGGCATCTTTCGAATGACATAGGCGATAATCATAATCGCCGGCGTTCCAACAAGAACAAGCGGCCCTTGCTTAAATGCAAGCATCAAACCGATACCAAGAACTGCTCCTGGAATAACATAGGGGAACATAACCAAGATATCAAGAAGGTCGGAAGATTTTGAGCGACGTTTTGTTGTTAGATAAGCAATGATGATTCCTATTACAATTATAACAACAATTGCAATTGATGAGAATATAAAGGTGTTGCTAATATTTCGACCAAGTTTATAGAATATGGTCTTGTAGCTATCCAAGCTAAACCCACTGACAAACATCGGTCCACTTGTTTTCATGAACGACGTGAATACAACTACAATTTGCGGTAGGAAGGTAACAATAGCAACAAAGAACGTTAAGAGTGTCATCAACACACGGGGAACGGAACGCAATTTCTCTACCTTTGGTGGTCGCAGTGTACTCATTGAGTACTGTTTCTTTGCAACCACACGTTTTTGATAGAGCAAGACCGTAAGGGAGCATGCAACAACAATAATGCTAAGTGCAGCGGCTAGCCCTGGGTTCCCTGACATCTCACCCATAAACTCTTCATAGACAAGAACCGGGAGTACCTTGTACCCTTCACCAATTAACATTGGGGTTCCAAAGTCAGCGAGACTCGACATGAATACCATGACAGCACCAGCAGCAATTGTTGGTAAAATCACTGGGAATGTAACCGTCATAATACGACGCCATTTACTCATTCCAAGGTTTTCAGCTGCTTCCTCTAAAGAACTGTCAATTCCCTCAAGCGCTCCTTTAACATAAAGGTATACATAGGGATAAAGTTTCAGTGTGAAAACTAAAATAATACCAAAATATCCATAGATTGAGGGTGTATGAATGCCAATATTTGCGAGGAAGTTTGTAATGACACCATTTCGTCCCAGCAACATAATCCATGAATAGGCACCAATAAATGGTGGCGACATGAGCGACATCACAATCATGACATTAACAATTCGTTTTCCCCATACATTGTATCGTGTTGTAATGTAGGCTAAGGGAACACCAATCAACACCGATGAAATGGTAGTAACTACCGCAACATTCAGCGAACGGAATAATGTCTGATAGTAATACTTATAAGTGAAGAATGTTTGGAAGTTCTCCATTGTAAATTTACCATCAACATCCATAAAGCTTCGGATGAATAAGGAGCCAAAAGGATAAATTAGAAATAAGAAGAAAATCGCAAAGATGAGAATCTTCGATACACTCCAAAAATCTGGTTTCTTAAACATGGGTTTAATCTTTTGATCGAGCCAGTTAGACATTGAGGTTCACCGTCCCTTCCAGGTCGTAGATATTAACCTTATCAGCCAACAAGTTTAACATCACCGGACCATGAGGACGAATTTGGTTGTTTACCTGTGTGTATTCGTTTACTTCAACAACCTGTCCATTTTCAAGTTCTACTTCGTAACTTACAAAATCGCCAAGGAATGTTGATAATGTAATCACTCCTTTGATGCCTTCATCTGCGAAAATAAATTGTTCTGGTCGAATCGATACCAATACTTCATCGCCACGGTTGGCAGCATTCAATTTCGGGAACACAGTATCCCCGATAATGATTGATTCATTATTGACTGCAACCCCTTTTATGAAGTTTGAGGTTCCAATGAAATTGGATACAAAGCGATTGGCTGGAACTTTGTAGATACGATCGGGTTCATCAACTTGCATAACATGTCCTTTATTCATAACAGCTATGCGGTCAGAAATTGCCAACGCTTCTTCTTGATCATGTGTAACATAGATAGTCGTGATGTTTAACTGACGTTGCAGTTTCTTAATGATCGTACGCATCTGCACACGAAGTTTAGCATCAAGATTTGATAGGGGTTCATCCATCAGGAGAATCTTAGGTTCAATGACAATTGCGCGCGCAAGCGCAACACGTTGTTGTTGTCCCCCCGATAGTGCTGCAGGCATGCGATCTTTAAGATCCGCAATTTGTACAGTTTCCAAAGCATTCATAATACGATCATGGGCTTCTTCTTTGGGAACTTTTCGTGCCTTAAGACCATATCCCACATTATCATAAATACTCAAGTGCGGAAAAACAGCATAGTTTTGGAATACCATTCCAATGTCGCGCTTATGGGCTGGAAGGTTGTTGATGCGTACACCACCAAAATCAATATCGCCACCTTCGATCGAGTTAAACCCTGCAATCATGCGCAACAACGTTGTTTTACCACAACCAGAAGGTCCAAGTAATGTAAAGAACTCCCCTTCTTTAATGGATAACGATACATCATCAATTGCTTTGAAATCCCCATACATTTTGGTCACATTTTTAATATCTACATTAACACTCATAATTACTCTCCTTTAATTAAGAAAAAGAGGGAAGCCCTCTTTTTCGTGTTATTGTCCAACGACAATATCTTTCCAAGCTTTTAAGTTGGCATCTTTTTGTTCGGCTGCCCAATCAAAGTCATATTCCAATAACTTGATATCTGCAAGTGGTTGAAGTCCTTCAGGTGCTTCGACATCATCACGGATTGAACGACGGCTTAGTTTGTTTGACATAAACTCTTGTGTTTCTTTACTTAATACGAAATCAACAAATGTTTGTGCATTATCAAGGTTCTTAGCACCTCGAATGATTGCCACGCCATCGGGAACAGCAGACGTTCCTTCATCGGGATACACAAGTTTTACAGGTGCACCGTTGAGAACATATTTTACGGCTTCTTTTTCAAGTGTTAACCCAACAGCATATTCGCCATCAGCTACACCTTTATAGACTCCTGATGAGTTTGAGACAATTTTGCTGTCAAGGTTAGCGTAGAATTCTTTAATGAAGTCCCAACCACCAGTATCTTTACCATAGGCTTGGACCATTGTCGCCATGATTGTATAAGCAGAACCACTCTTGGCAGGGTCAGCCATTGCAATTTGTCCCTTGAATTGTGGATCGGTCATATCCTTCCATGACTTGGGTGCATTCTCTTCAGAAACAAGATTCGTGTTATACATCATCACCATTGGAAGTGGGCTTTCACCAATCCACTTGTATTCTGGATCATAATATTTTGCATCAACATGTTCTAATTCTTTGGATTGGTAGGGTTGGAAATATTCAGTATACGATGCTAATGACTCTGCACCACCACCCCAGACAACATCACCTTGAGCATTACCGTCTTCCGATTCAACACGTTTGAGTAATTCTCCAGTACCAGCAGCAACAATCTCTACTTTGATACCTGTCTTTTCCTCAAATTCTTTGACTACTGAGTTAATTGTTTCGGCTGGATGAGGTGAATAAATCGTAAGTGTTTTACTTCCTTCTCCACCATCATTACCACCGGATGAACATGCGGTTAATGCGAGTGCAACAATCGCGATCATCATTACTTTGAAGTACTTTTTCATTTGATTCCTCCTGTAAGCGCTTCGACTAACTAAAGATTACCATTGATACCTATTCTGTACAATCGTACAAAACGGTCATTTTGTTTAAAAAACAGGACAAAGATTGTAATCGCTATCAATTGCTTGTAATTTATAGGTAGGAGGAACACCTATGATTAAATTTGGTACTGGGGGATGGCGCGCTATAATTGCAGATGCCTTCACCAAAGAGAATGTGCAAATTCTTGCTCAAGCAGTTGTTAAAGAATTGAGTAAAAAAGAAATCGTAATTGGTTTTGATCGCCGCTTCTTATCCGATATTGCGGCACAATGGTTGGCTGAAGTATTCGCTGGAAATGGTATCCATGTTTATTTTATTAAGCGTGCAGTTCCAACGCCGATGATTATGTTTGCTACCGAATCACTAAAACTTGATTACGGACTCGCGGTAACAGCAAGCCATAATCCGGCAATATACAATGGAATTAAAGTCTTTACGTACGGCGGTAGGGATGCTACACAAGAAGTGACCGCAGTCCTTCAAAAGAACACCGAAACAAATGATCCTGTTTCCGTGATGGACTTTGAAACTGGTATTAAAGAAGGATTGATTGAGTATTACAACCCTCAAAACGAGTATATTGATGCCGTACTTAACTTTGTAGACACCGAAGCAATTCGTAAAGCACAGCTCAGTGTGCTCGTAGATACCATGTTTGGAGTATCGAAGACTTCACTTTCAATCATTCTCAACACAACGCGCTGTGATGTTGATATTATCAATGATCGCCACGATACATTGTTTGGTGGGAAACTTCCCTCACCTGCATCCACAACACTGCATAAACTTAGTGATTTGGTACGAGAAAATCATTATGATATTGGAATCGCTACAGACGGTGATGCAGACCGGATTGGTATTATCGATGAAAATGGACGGTTCATTCATCCCAATCTGTTGATAGCGCTAATCTATCGCTACCTCCTTGTAGAAAAAGGATGGCATGGCCCTGCTGTTCGAAACTTGTCAACAACTCATTTGATTGATAAAATCGCTGCAAAGTATGGTCAATATGTCGTCGAGACGCCGGTTGGGTTTAAACACATTACTGAAGGCATGGATGAGAGTGGTGCAATCATTGGTGGTGAATCGAGTGGGGGGCTTACCATCGCAGGGCACATAAAAGGGAAAGATGGTATTTTCGCAGCAACGCTTCTCGTTGAAATGATTGCTGTTACCGGAAAGAAAATTGGCCAATTGGTTAACGAACTTTATCAAGAATTTGGAGATTTGTATAATGATGAGCGTGACTACAGTTTCACCCTGGCAACACGTGAGCGTATTGAAACACTCTTGTTTGCAGACCGTGCCTTGCCAGACTTTGAAAAAGAAGTCGATCGCATCTCTTATATGGATGGTCTCAAGGTATACTTCAAAGATAACTCATGGATTAGTGCACGATTCTCTGGAACCGAACCGCTCATACGGATTTTCGTTGAATCGGATAGCAATCGCGAAAACCTTCGTCTCATCGAAATATTAGAGAAATTCCTAGACATAAAAGGAAACTAGAGCGAATCTAGTTTCCTTTTTTTAGATGAGATGAACATTTTTTAGATAGTGACGGAAGAGCGTCAGATTCCCGTTGTATTGGTAAGCATACATTCCTACTGATTCAGCGGCCTTTGTATTGGCTCCCAAATCATCCACAAATAAGCACTCTTCTGCGATGAGTTTGTTTGAATCCAATAGGTATTCATAAATTCGAATGTCCGGCTTGGATATATGGATATCTGCGGAAATGAGCAGGCCATCAAAGTATTGGAATACTTCATAGGTATCTTTGTATGAGTGGAAGCGGTCGGCAGCATTTGAACACAGGTAGATGCCATACCCCTTCTCTTTAAGTTCTTTGATAAGTTCAAGCATATCCAATCGTGGTACCTTGTGCAAGTGCCATGTATTAAGAATGTCACGAATTAGCGTGTGATATTCGACAGGTGCACTCTTAAGCAACCCATCTTTTGCTTCATCAAAGGACACATCCCCATTATCAAGTTGTGACCATAACGTGTTTCCAAAGATTAAATCCTTCAATGCTTTTATTACTTTCATATCATCTGTGTATTGCGATAACATGTAATCTGGGCTAAAGTCCATAAGAACATTTCCCATGTCAAATATAAAATTTTGAATCATGTTTGGCTCCTTTTGTCTGTACCATCAATTATACACGATTTGAACATATGATAAATTAGATATCTGAAGTTGCATAAAAAAAAGACACTTACAAGAATGTAAGTGTCTCAATTTTAGATATGAATTGGCAATCCAAGTGATAACTCAGATGCATCCATGACTGTTTCAGCCAATGTTGGGTGAGCATGAATTGTTAATGATAAATCTTCAACGTTCATACGTGTTTCAACAGCTAATCCAATTTCAGCAATAACGTCACTTGCTCCGACTCCAGCTACTTGTCCACCTAAGAGTAGACCTGTTTCTTTGTCTGTAATTAAACGGACAAATCCTTCAGTTGCATTGAGGGATAACGCACGACCGTTTCCACCGAATGGGAACTTCGAAACTTTAACCGTTAAACCTTGGTCTTTTGCTTCTTTTTCTGTTAAACCAACAGTTGCAAGTTCAGGGTCTGTAAAGCAAACTGCAGGGATAGCAACGTAGTCAATGACAACGTTTTCACCGGCAATAACTTCTGCAGCAATCTTCGCTTCGTATGAAGCTTTGTGTGCAAGTGCAGCTCCTGGAACAATATCTCCAATTGCGAAGATGTGTGATTGACTTGTACGACCTTGGTTATCAACATTGATAAGTCCACGATCATTCATTTCAACTCCAGCAACTTGCAATCCAAGATCATCTGTATTTGGACGACGTCCAACAGTAACCATGACAAAATCAGCGTTTACTGTATGTGGTTTTCCGTCGACTTCATAGACAACTTCAACACCATCTTTTGTTTCTTTGGCTTCTTTAGCCATTGCATTGTTAACAATTGTTACATTCTTTTTCGCAAATTCGTTCTCAACAAGTTTGATCATGTCGCGGTCGAATTGTGGCAAGATTGTTGGTGCACCTTCAAGGATTGTAATTTCAGTACCTAAGTTTGCGTAAACTCCAGCTAACTCACTACCGATATATCCTCCACCAATAACAACAAGTTTTTTAGGGATTTCTTTTAAGTTCAATCCACCTGTTGAATCGATGATACGTTTTCCAAATTTGAAACCTTTGATTTCAATTGGACGACTTCCTGTTGCAATGATTGCATTTTTGAAAGTGTAAGATTGTGCATCGTCACCATTAACAACACGTAATTGATGTGTATCGTTAAAGAATGCGGTACCTTTGATAATTTCAACTTTATTCTTTTTAAGAAGTCCAGCTACTCCTGTTGTAAGTGTCTTAACAACTTTTGTATCTTTCCATTCTTGTGTTTTTGCAAAATCGATATGAACATTTTCTGATGTGATACCGAATGCCGTTGAGTCTAATGACTCACGGTAACGGTGTCCAGCATTGATTAATGCTTTTGAAGGAATACATCCAACATTCAAACATACACCACCAATTGCATCTTTTTCAATAATTGCTACTTTTTTCCCGAGTTGTGCTGCGCGAATTGCGGCAACATATCCTCCAGGACCTGACCCGATAACAACTGTATCGAGTTCTAATGCTAAATCTCCAACTACCATGTGTTTACCGTCCTTCTATTAAGATTCCATCAAGAGAAGCTCTGGATTGCTCAAGAGGCGTTTCACTTCGTTCATCGCCATTTGTGCAGTCATACCATCGATAATACGGTGGTCAAAGCTCAATGATAATGCTAAGACATTACCAACACCAAGTGTACCGTCTTCAAGTACTACTGGTTTCTTGTCGATACGTCCAACACCAAGGATTGCAACTTCTGGGAAGTTAATGATTGGTGTAAACCATAGACCACGTGCTGAACCAATATTTGAAATTGTGATTGTTCCATCACGCATATCTGCTAATGCTAATTTGTTATCATTTGCATCTTTTGCAAGTGATGTAATTTCTTTAGCGATTGTAAAGAGACCTTTTGAGTCTGCGTTTTTGATATTTGGTACATATAAACCATGCGGTGTATCTGCAGCAAATCCAATGTTAAAGTAGTTTTTATAGACAATTTCATTTGTCTTGTCATCAACACTACTGTTCAATACTGGGTACTTACGTACAACAGCAACCAACGCTTTAACAACGTATGGTAAGAATGTCAATTTTGCATCTTGTGCTGCGGCAACATCTTTGAATTTCTTGCGATGATTTACAAGTTCTGTAACATCAACTTCATCGAATAATGTAACATGTGGTGCTTCGCGTTTGCTTGTAACCATTGCTTTAGCGATTGCACGACGTGTTGGTGACATTGCTTCACGTGTTTCTGATCCAGCAGCTGTAACAGTCGCTTTGACAGCTGCTTTTGGTGCTTCTGTAGTTGCTTGTGTTGTTGCTGATGGTGCGATTGCTTCTGGTGCGAATGTTGCTTCAGTTGTTTGAACTGGGGCTCCACCTGCTAAGAATGCATCGACATCTGATTTACGAATATGACCATGTTTACCTGTTGCAGCAACTTGTGTTAAGTCTACACCTTTTTCACGTGCATAACGACGTACTGAAGGCATTGCTAAGATACGGCCATCGATTGAGTTATCAGCGTATGTTGTTCCGTTTCCGGCTTTTTCTCCAACAGGTGCACTCACTGCAGGTGCAGGAGTTGTTGCTGCCGGTGCTGGAGCATGAGTGCCACCAGCTGTTGTAATTTCAACAAGTGCATCACCAACAGTTGATACTGTTCCAGGTGTTACTAAGATTTTAGCAATTGTTCCTGATACAGGTGATGGGATTTCTTGAACGAGTTTATCATTTTGGATTTCTAACATTGGTGCATCTTCAGTGACTGTATCACCTTCTTTTACGAACCATTGTACGATTTCACCTTCTGCAATACCTTCGCCAACATCTGGCATGTTGAATACAAAGTTTGCAGATGCTGTTGCAGCAGGTGCTTGAGCAGCTGGTGTTGGTGCAGGTGCTGCTTCAGCGTGGGCAACAGGTGCGCCACCTTCAGTAGCAAATTCGACCAAGTCGTCACCTACTGATGACACAGTTCCTGGTTGAACTAAAATCTTTGAAACTGTACCTGTAACAGGTGATGGGATTTCTTGTACTAATTTATCGTTTTGGATTTCAAGTAGTGGCTCATCTTCTTTGATGGAGTCCCCTTCTTTAACAAACCATTGTACGATTTCACCTTCAGCGATTCCTTCACCGACATCAGGCATTTTAAATTTGAATGACATAATTTGTGGCCTCCTCTATTAGTCGAAGTTTACTGTTTCGCGAACTTTTACAGCAATATCTTCTGCGTTTGGTAACCAATCAGCTTCTGCAAGACCGAATGGGAATACTGTATCCGGTGCGGCAACACGACCAATTGGAGCTTTAAGTGTTAAGATTGCACGTTCGGCAATTTCTGCCATAACAGTGACACCAACACCTGCTTGACGTTGTGCTTCTTGCACGACAACCAAGCGGCCAGTTTTTTCAACAGATGCAACGATTGTTTCGATATCAATTGGTGAAACAGTACGCAAGTCGATAACCTCAACTGAGATTCCTTCTGCTGCGAGTGTTTCAGCTGTCTTAATTGCTTCACGAACCATATATCCGTAAGTTACGATTGTTACATCAGTTCCTTCAGTAACGATATTTGCTTTACCCAATGGAATTGTGTAGTAGCCTTCTGGAACTTCGTCACGGAATGAACGGTATAATTTCATGTGCTCTAAGTAAACAACTGGATCATTGTCTTCGATTGCAGCAAGTAATAAACCTTTTGCATCGTAAGGGTTTGATGGAATAACTACCTTAATACCAGGTGTTTGTGCCATTAAGCCTTCCAAGTTGTCTGAGTGAAGTTCAGGAGTATGAACACCACCACCGAATGGTGAGCGAATTGTAATTGGCATGTTACGTGTATTACCTAAACGGTAACGTGTACGTGCCATTTGAGCTACGATTGAGTCCATAACTTCAAATACAAAACCAAAGAATTGTACTTCAGGAATAGGTCGGAATTTTTCCAATGCAAGTCCGATTGCTAAACCACCAATTCCAGATTCAGCTAAAGGTGTATCGAATACACGGTCTTCACCATGTTTCTCTTGAAGTCCATCAGTTGCGCGGAATACTCCACCATTTTTCCCAACGTCTTCTCCGAAAATCAATGTATTTTCATCACGTTCAAGGGCAATATCAAGCGCTTCTGTAATGGCTTGGATCATTGTTAATTGTGCCATTATTTGTTACCCTCCTTTTTTTCAAAATATGCAATTTGTTCTTCAATAACATTTGTAGGTACTTCGAACATATTTTTCAAGAAGTCAGAAACTTTTTGTTTTGGTGTTGCATCAGCAAGCTTCACAGCTTCTTTAATTTCTTCGTCGTAACGTTCGATTAATTCAACTTCATGTTCCTCAGTCCATAAGCCTTTTTCAGTTAAGAAATTACGCATACGGATCAATGGATCTTTTTTGTCCCATTCATCAAATGATGCTTGGTCACGGTAACGTTTTGGATCATCACCTGATAGTGAGTGAGGACCGAAACGTGATGTTAATGTTTCGATAAGTACAGGACCATTTCCTGCAAGAGCCCAGTCACGCGCTGCTTTTGACACTGTGTAAACTGCAAGTGCATCCATTCCATCGACTTGAATTCCTGGAATACCAGCTGCTGCGGCTTTTTGTGCCAATGTAGGTGCTGCTGTTTGGACATGACGTGGTGTCGAAATCGCATAACCGTTATTTTGAATGTAGAAAACAACAGGTGCTTTGAAAGCTCCAGCATAGTTCATACCTTCGTATGTATCACCTTGTGATGATCCACCGTCTCCAGTATATGTAAATGCAACTTGTTGCTTACCACGTTTTTTAAGTCCAACACCCGAACCGGCTGCTTGGATAATTTGCGCACCGATAATGATTTGTGGTGGCATTGCTTGTAAGTCTTCTGGATAGTTGTTTCCCTCAACGTGTCCACGGCTCCATAAAAATGCTTTGTGGAGTGGTAATCCGTGTAATACTAATTGTGGAATATCACGGTATCCTGGGTAAAGAACATCCTTTTTGTCAAATGCAAAATGGGATGCAACTTGTGATGCTTCTTGTCCTGCTGTAGGAGCAAAGAAACCCAAGCGTCCTTGACGTGCCAATGTTGTTGAACGATCGTTCAACGCTCTTGACCACAACATTTGTTCGAAAAGTTCAACCAACTCTTCGTCTTTTAAGTCAGGGAGCAAATCATTGCTCACGACTTTTCCAGTCTCATCTAGAATCTGGAATGTTGGGTATAACTTCTCAACTGATTTCAGTTGAGCTTCAAAGTCCAACGCTTTGATTTTTTTTGTTTGTGCCATAAAAAATCTCCATTTCCCTTCTCTATTTACGTTTTGCACGAAGTGCCACGTAATACCCTATAAATGTACCATGTAACAGGGTTTCATTCAATGATAATGATGTGTTTCGTGTGAATTCTTTCCGATAAATCACAATTAATCAAACATTAACGATAAAAGTTCTTCTTGTGTAATCATTCCGAAATATTTCTTAAGTTCAAGACCACTTAATACAGCAGCAACATCTGCTCTGTGGAATCGAACACCCTGAAGACGCGCTTCAACTTCCGCAACATCTTCAACGCCCAAATAGTCACCAATGAACCGAACGGATTGAATCCGACCTTCGTTAACATCCATCAACAACTCAACTTTTCCCCCAGGGAAACGGTTGCTGTTTTTGAGATTAAACTCGGGTGAGTAACCGTAAATCCAATCCCAGGTACCAAAACGGTTGACTGCCTCGTACTCAATCTTTGCGAGGTCGGCATCTGTAAGCACAATCTCTGCATCCTTACCTTCATTGGATAAGTAGTATTGCAACGAATCCCAAAAATCTTGGAGTGTTGTTCCCTCAGGGAGGTGTTCTTTGATGTTTGTAACTCGCGAACGTACTGATTTCACACCTTTTGAGGTTATCTTGTCAGGACTTACATTTAAGGCATCGACAAGATCTTCAACATTCACATCAAACATCAGTGTCCCATGATGCATCAATTTTCCGTTTGCCATGCGTTGTGCATTCCCAGATATTTTGAGGCCATCCAACAAAATATCATTGCGTCCGGATGCTTCTGCACTGACACCCATACTTGCTAAGGCATCGATAATTGGTTGCACATATTTCTTGTAATTTACTTTACCCGGGTCATCCACATTGATAACAAAGGTAAAGTTCAAATTACCAAAATCATGATAAACTGCACCACCACCAGAAACACGTCTTGCGACTTTAATGCCGCGTTCATCAATAAACCCTTGATTGATTTCTTCGGCAGTATTTTGGTTTTTCCCAATAATTACTGACGGCTCATTTTGCCATAAAAAAAAGAAATCTTCATCGCATTCAATCGACTTCATTGCATATTCATCCAATGCTAAATTGAAGTAAGGATTGGTCGATGGATTCTTTAAATATCTCATAAATAATGCCTCGCTCTCTATTCCCTTGCTCTATCATTCTATAGCCTCATAGTGTATAATTCAATAAAAGTAACCGAATTCATTTGTTATGTTTTTGACAACTATCAAGGAGAGTTTATTATGGATTTCACATTCGATTTTTCCCTCACTACCCCAGCACTTATTTTCCCCGCAATCTCGCTTTTAATGCTCGCATACACAAATCGGTTTGTCGTGCTTGCAGACCTTATTCGCGCTTTATACAATGACAATCAACAACATCCAAAGCAACAAAATCTTGATCAGATTGCCAACCTTAAATATCGCATGGACGTGATTAAGAAGATGCAAATCTTTGGTGCTGCAAGTTTTATCGTTGCAGTTATCAGCATGCTTGTTGCAATGCTAAAAATACCATTTGCATCTGCAGCATTGTTTGCGATAGCCTTAGTCTTACTTGTGATATCCCTTGCCTGTCTCTTACGGGAACTTACTGTATCCATTGACGCACTTACTATTCAACTGGATGATATTAGCGACCAAAACAACTAAAAGGAGCCTCAGCTCCTTTTTTAGTCAAATACTTTAACTGCTACCAACTCATCCGAGCAAATTTCTCCTGTTTCTTCGAACCCAAAAGAAGCATACAGTTTTTGGGCGACACTGTTTTCGGGTTCATAGGAAAGCCAACACGCTTTCGCCTCACCCACGGGTGCAGATTTTATGAATTCCAACACCGCTTCAATTCCTGCTCGGCCGTATCCTTTCCCTTGGCATTTGGCATCAATCATATAACGCCACAAGCAATAATTTCCATCTGCAATGGCTGGATCATCAGCATCAATGCGATCATACCCTAACATGACAAAACCAACGGTGTCCTCGTTATGCTTGAGAGCGTACGGTAAAGCTATCTTATTTTGAATGATCGTTGTATAAGCCTCGATGATACTTTGTTCGTTTGTGGCAACAAAGTCTCTTTGGGATTCGCTCACTTGGAGATTGCACACCTTCCAAACATTGTCATCATTAATCGGTTCAATTGTTATCATATTCAAACCTCCATGGATTAATTATAACAAAACATGAATACTATCACTAGAAAAAAACACCGTCGTTATTTGTACGGCGGTGTCTTTCATTTCGCTCTTTTAATATTCTGTACCATTCATCATTGGTGAACACATCTTGAATACAATCAGTGCAACAACAACAGCAAGACAACTCCCAAGAATGCTTCCGGCATAAATAAGTACTGTAAGATCAACACCTGCCAGGTATGCAAGCCACACACCCAAAGCAGCAGGTGCAATCATAGCCATAATAGACGCCATGCGCACTGCTGACTCAATCATCATTGTTGTGCGAGTCTTCAACATACGTATCGCTAAGACATTACTTGCGTACACGCACATGACAACGGCAAACACCACAATAAGAGCAATACCCATTTGGATAAGTGGAACACTCAGATAGATTGCCGGAACAACGACTGCAATTGTCGCCATTATCAGTGTCTTCAACATAGGTAATGCGATTGATGCCATCAGTTTCTTTAAGGGTTTTTCCGGTATCAGGTAAGTATATGGACTCTTGAAGTCCGTTTTGATACTTTCGGAGCTCACAATAAACGAGAGATACATCACAAGCATTCCCATAATTAGAATAAACGGTGCACCACTGAACATCATGACCCCTACCATTGAAGCAATTCCAGCGAACTCATTCATCGATATAATGGAACGCGTTTTCTTCGCAACGAGCAAATTCTTTGAGAACAGTGCCTGCGCACCTTCTGCAAACGATACTTTTGACTCGTGAACCTTTTGATTCACGGACTCCGTATTCCCTGCCATTGCAGCACGGTAGTATTTCGTAAATTCTTCAGCATCAATAATTGCTTGTTCATAGAAGTACCCTTTTGTATTAATTACAATGAGAGCCAACCCAATACAACATGCAACAAGACCTGCATAGATTGCTACGGAGAGCCATGTGTTTCCGACAACATAAGCACTCAGTGCCCAACGGCTCCAACCAAAGATTGGAATCCAATCGAACATGTCACCGATAAAGAAATTCATGAATCCTGCACGTAAATCCCATCCGGACTGATAAATTGACCACACCATCATACCTGCAAGCACCAATAATAATATAGCTAGGATACCGATTTGCGCTTTTGAAGTGCGTTTGGTGATCAGCTTCTTCAAGTAAAAGAAATCAATCATCACCGTTACAAAATACATGACAATGGACACACTCAATGTTGCGAGTACGAATAACACGGGTGGGATTTGATACATGGACGCCATGGCAATGGTTGTGAAAAACGATGTTACCATCCCCATCATAATCGCGGGAAGAATATCTTCTAAAATAAGATATGTGAGAATCTGGCGATTCGAAAATGGACCAATAAACATGTAGTAAGAATCCTCTACAAAAAAGAGACTCATTTTTTTCTGAACCAACATAATCACAACAAAGATAAGCATAATCATGGCGTTTGTAATGGTATAGATCATCATCGCATCGCGATCCATGATATCACTTCCGGTTACTGTGAACATTTTTGAGAGTGACCAAATGTATCCTGCCACAACAACAAGTGTTAAGATTGCGGATAACGGTTTGCTTAGAATTGAACGAATTTTCGCCTTCTTCTTAACAAACGAGAGACTAAAGAGTGCTTTCATTTTGATCACCTATTTCAAAGTAGATATCTTTTAATGAACGACCGTCAAGTTCAGCACGGGCGATTTCTTTTACTACGACACCCCGTTGCATAATGTATGCACGGTCCCACACTTCATTAACCATATCAATAATGTGGGTACTCATGAGGATGCTGACATTCTCTTTTTTAAGCGCAACAAGAATTTGTAGCGTTTCTTCAATGCTCTTTGGATCAAGCCCCATCATTGGTTCATCAACAAGCAACGCTTGGGGTTCAAGCATTAAAGCAAGTACCATTGATAGTTTCTGACGCATCCCTTTTGAGAGTTCGCGTGCGACTGTTTTTCGTTTCTCTTGCAAGTGGAAAATGTCTAAGTACTTGTTGGAAACAATTTCATAATCATCCAAACGGTAGGATTTACCAATAAATTCAATATGTTCATCAATGGTGAGCAAATCATAGAGAATGGGTGTTTCTGGTATATACCCAAACGCCTTCTTTGCTTCGACTGACTTATTGTCGTAGCCACAAATTTCAATATTCCCTTGAAATTCCAACAAACCGATAATGCTTTTAATCGTTGTTGATTTCCCAGCACCATTTTCCCCTAAAAGTACGGTTAACTCGCCTGGTCTTGCTGTCAAAGAGACATTATTCGCTCCAACAACCTTACCATAATCTTTAACTAAGTTTTTTACTTCAATCATGTGTTTCTCCTTCTCTTCGTATGCGATGAATCATCTACAGGTAATATGCACAGTATTTCACGGCGATTCGTCAATCTCGTAACAGTGCGATAACGTCCTGTATAAATTATAGTCTTGTTTTCTCAATCATTTAAAAATATGAAGTCTAGTTGGAAAATTCGTCAATCGACTACATTTTTTTATCATTACCATAAGTAAACTTGAATATAATCATAGCTCCTGTATGCATTCATAGTATCGGAATGGGTACAAAAAAGTGGTTGTGCTTCCCAAACAACCACTTCTTAAGCCTAAATGGCCTCTTTAAGTATTTTTTTTGCTGAACGTGAAATGGAACACTCACTGCCATCCTTGAATACAATGCGATTCTCACTGTAATAGATACTCTTGATCATGTGTTTATTAATCAGGTATGAACGGTGCACACGAATGAAGTTCTCAGGAAGTGATGCAGCGATATCACTCAAGCTACCAAAGAATTCAAAACTGTCATCCAAAGCCGTCAAGATGATGCGATGTTTCTTTACCGAGGTCTCAAAGTAAACCACAGTATCGAGATCAACATTCACAATTTCATCAAAGATTTTCGTTGTAAAGAATTTCGGTTCTCGTGATTGCGTGTGACTTATGCGCATTTGTACACTATCAATGCAGGCAGTGATACGGCTTTGCATGATACCTACATCATCCTTAACAATGTAGTCCATTGCTTCAACGCGATGTTTAAATGTTTCAAAGGCCAACTCACCATGCGTCGTTACAAAAACAATAAACCCACGCGCATCTATCGTTCGAATCTCTTTCGCTAAAGCAAATCCATTCCGTTCACCCTCTCCCAAATCAACATCAAGAAAGTACAGACATTGGTCACTGTGAGTGACCATATCCACTAAAACTTCAGAGGGTTTATCAGTGGCTAAGACAACACGCATATCATACCCCTGCATCAGAATATGATTGGAAACCGTTTCGCTAATAAAGTTGCGAATTTCGTGATTGTCTTCGCAAATATAAATTCTTAACATGGACTGTTTCCTCCTATTCTAATGGTTTGCATGAAACGATTCTCACGAATTTGTGTCCGTGTCATGATATTGTCATACTTATTGATAATGTGACGGTAACTGCTCAATCCTTCACCCCGTTCCTGTCCTTTGGTTGAGAAACGATTCTTAAAACATTGTTGGATGGAAACGTCATCGCCACACTCGTTCTCGACTAAGAACGTTACTTTATCATTTTCCTTATAGACAATAAATTTGATGATTTTTGCATCTTCGCACTCAATCGCATTATCCAAAAGAATTCCCAGACAGCGCAGTGCATCTTTAATTTCAAAGCGAATATTTCGAATGGGTTCGTTAACTTCAATAATGAATTGTTTTCCCGCTACCCGGGCTTGATGTGCTTTTCCTAACACCAATCCTTGCAACTCAACAATTCTAAGATTATGAAATGCGTACGTATTTCTAAGATCATCTTGGAATGGCGCCATTGCATTTGAAAATTCGTGCGCGAAAAAAGTCTGAATTGCAGTTACTTCCCCTGTTTCAACTTGCATATTCAAATCACGAAGTGCTGCCAGTGTTGCATCACGTTCGCGGTGTAACTTCTCACTGACATTAGCCAACATTTGCAGGTATAGCGTTTGTTCTTCATAAAGTGCACCCACATGATTGCTACGGCGACGGTGCATCATACCAGTTACACGGAGTGATATCGCCATTAAAATGCTTAGAATAATAATCATGAATAAATTGAGATAACTGTTTTGCCAGAATGTTGTCATCAACAACACGATGCCAAAAACGAATAAAGCACCAACAATTAACATTTTCCAATAGGCAATCGGGCGATCATGGATGCCCTCATTCTCATTCATGTCTTGTTCGGATGGTGTTGATGATGTAGTCATGTACGCAATAACGTCAGTAATATATTGTTGCGTCTCATCGGTATTATTGAGAATTCCAGGCATTGCAATTCCCAACATCATATTTTGTAGATCGTGGCGCATGTGACGCATATCTGTTTGCAGTTGTTCAAGATGCTCAATCGATTTCTTCACCGTCAGCAGACGACTCACACCATCGGTTAGTTTGCTGCGACTTTGCTCATATGATCCCAGTGCATAGATAAAGAGATATACATTGAAAGTCGTCAAACACGCAACGGTAAATATGACCAAATCCTGAGATGTATTGTTGGGATTAAAGCCAAACTCAAAGCGTACAATATCTTTGATTAGATACACGGCAACAAGGACGGACCATTTCAACCAACGCTTCGCAGTAACATCATGAAAGGCTTCTGAAAAGTGCAACATTCGTAACAGTTTCGAGAAACAAAGGCCCACAAACGCCACGATAACATAGATGATTTTCAGGGTTTCTTCTGTAATCATTTGATCCGGAAGTTGAAGTACAACCGCTACAGATGCCAACGTAAAGACATTCATTGAAAAATACAAACCCAACACCACAGCAATCCACGCTGTGACAAGATCCTTTTTGTAGTTTCGAACAATAATCCACGTAAAGATAACCGTTTGCACAATATAGGTAACATACTCGGTCCCAAAGACAACAAGTGGATTGGAATAGGCTTCTGCATTGTAAATAATTATAATATTCATCACAAACTGAATGAGGACAAAATAGACAAAATAACGGACCATCGCCCATGTGAATGGAATCCCTAAAACTGCACGGGCAACCCATTGCCAAGCCGCACAAAAAAGAACCGAAATCGGCACTACATGTTGTAATAAGTATACAAAAATTTCCAGAAAATCTGCCATGATTACCACCCTAATACTGAGATAATTTTAATGCAATTCACAAAATAATACAAATTAATAAAAAAACCTCCGAAGAGGTCTAATGCATTAAGCGTTCATTATCATTTGTAAAGTCAATAAATTCTTTGATTGTTGCGAAAACTAATTGAATTTGGTTTGGATCCATGGTTGTGACATCCCCTTGTAGGAAATACTCAACAATCGGGAGCACATCTTCTTCGTCCATTGAATCCTTAAAAGCGGTAACAAATCCAATTATCTTATCGGAGAGACGAACGTCATGAATGTTATCTTTAATTTCGCGCGTTACTTCTTCGAAACTGTCTTCAAGTTCGAAAAGGCTAATCGGACGGAATGGCGGAATAACAATTTGAATTGACGCATCGGCTGCACTTCTATTGACAATGATAACTTGCGATACTTCATTTTCCATCGATAACACATCCTTTCTCACCCCTAGTGTAGCATAAGTACTCCTTGATTGCATTTGCGATACCTAAAGGAATATAATAAGACAAAGGAGATTTGATATGACACGACTACAACAACTTCAAGAAACCATGACCCTCAATCAGCTCATTATTAGCGATGAAATGATGGTCAAGTACTTTACAGGACACCACTTTCATGTCGGCGAAAGAATGCTTGCGCTTTTGGTCAAAAAGACGGGTACACCCCTTTTATTCTTAAACTCACTTTTTAGTGCACCCCATGATATTGAAACTGTCTGCTTCACGGACAGTGATGATGCTGTGCAAATCATCATGGATCATCTTGACGCAGGGACATTGGGAATCGATGGGAACTGGCCCGCGCGTTTTGTGATTCCATTCATCAAGCACTATGATATTGCGGATGCATCTTCGGAACTCGAACAGATCCGCCGCATTAAGGATGCTAACGAAATTGAAATAATGATTGCGGCATCCCACCACAATGACCGTATAATGGAAGAAATGAAAGCAATCATTCGAGTTGGTATGACTGAAAAAGAACTCGCAGCAATCGTATTGCAAAAGCAAAGCACGGCACCTTTGGAAGGACCGAGTTTTGAACCCATTGTTGTATTTAGCGAAAACATTGCTGATCCCCATGGCGTCCCTTCAGACCGTGTACTTAAAGAAGGTGATGCCGTCCTTATTGACATGGGTGGGTTCTACAAAGGATATGCTTCCGACATGACGCGTGTATTTTTCGTTGGATCCAATCCAGAAATTGAAAAAATCTATGACATAGTACGTCGCGCTAACGAAGCAGCCATCGCAGCTGTGAAACCTGATATCCCTTTATCTGATGTCGACAAGGCAGCGCGAGATGTTATCACAGATGCAGGATATGGACCCTACTTCGTCCATCGCACAGGGCACGGTATTGGAATTGAGACGCATGAGACCCTTGATGTGTCAGCTGCAAATGCCACATTAATTGAACCCGGAATGTGTTTCTCTATCGAACCTGGCATTTATATCCCTGGAGTTGGGGGCGTACGCATCGAAGATTTGGTGAATGTCACGAATGGCGGCGTAAATGTCATGAACGCCTTTCCGAAGGAAATCCAACGTCTTTAATCTTTGAAAAGCAACGAATTCACTGTCAAAAAGTTTACAGATTTTTAAATGCACGATATGATGTATATGCAGTCATAAGATTGTAATGCTTTACATCCCCTCAAAGCATTTAAGGCAGCCTCACGGCTGCCTTTTTGATATTTCGATGCACTTTTTTAACTAAATAACGCGGATTGTTGCAATACGTTGGTCAACATCAGGTCGATCGTTGTGATTGCGTTTGACAGAAACAATTTCTTGAATTGTATCAAGACCTTCGATTACTTTACCAAATGCAGCATATTGTCCATCAAGATGGGGTGAATCTTGAGCCATAATAAAGAATTGGCTCCCAGCACTGTTTGGATCCATAGCACGCGCCATCGATAAGACACCCGTTGTGTGTTTCAAATCATTTTTGAAACCATTTGAAGTAAATTCACCTTCAATTGAATAACCTGGGCCACCCATACCAGTACCATCTGGATCGCCACCTTGGATCATAAATCCAGGAATAACACGGTGGAAAATTACACCATCATAGAATTTTTCCTCGACAAGTTTCAAGAAGTTCGCAACCGTTTTGGGTGCAACGTCTTCGTAAAGTTCTGCGACCATTTCTTGGCCATTTTCCATTGTAATCTTAATTGTAGTTTTCATAGAATACCTCCTCCACAATCATACCAAACGTGGTATAATTTTACTAGGAGGAATTAACATGAAAGTTATTATTAATGCCGATGATTTTGGCCTTACTTCTGGGGGGAATAAGGCGATTATTGAATGTCATAAGAATGGAATTCTTACATCCACTACACTCATGGCAAACACACGCTATACAGAAGAGGCAATTGCCTTAGCAAAAGAGAATCCATCCTTGGGCGTTGGTGTCCACATGGTTCTTACAACGCAATCACCGTTACTAAAAACACATAAAACTCTTGTTAATGAAGAAGGTCGTTTCAAATATTCGATTGATACAATTGATGAAGCAATAGATCTGGATGAAGTGTTCGCAGAGTGGGACGCTCAAATTGAAGCCATCAAGCAACATTTGGATATTACCCATTTGGACTCACACCATCATGTGCATATGCATCCGATTTTAAGACCTGTTACCGAAAAACTTGCTGCGAAGCATGGTGTTCCCTATCGATCACGAGAGTCGGAACTCCCAACGCAGGTAAAGGTTAATGAATACTTTTACAAGGATGGCGTTACACGCGATTTCTTCGTTGATTTGTTTACTGACAAAGATTACGAAGCCGTTGATGTTATGACACATCCCGCTTATGTCGATGATTATTTGGAATCCATCTCCAGTTATACACACTGGCGTAAGGACGAATTAGACATCATGTGCGACCCAAGTTTAAAAGCACTTGCAGATGCAAATGGCATCGAACTTGTAAACTATCGAAATCTCTAGTAAATAGTGGCTTGAACATTGAGTTCAAGCCCTTTTTATGCTATAATTTCACTAGCGTAGAGGGGTCGCATGGAGGCGAGAAATGACACACAAATACCAGAGTATAAGTTTGGAAATCGAACAAAAGATCATGAATGGTCACTACAACAATACTGGGAACAAACTACCCACCGAAGAAGATCTCGTAAATGAATATGGTGTCAGTAGAAATACGATTCGAAAAGCAATTGATACTCTGGTAAAAAAAGGCTTCATTATGCCTGTTCAAGGAAGTGGCATGTTTATACGTGACGTCTCAATGAAAAACTCCAATGCGATCAACCTTGAAAACTTTCGTGGACTTACTGCCGATTATCAATACAGCAAGATTGAAACCAAACTTCTTGAATTCCAAGAAGTAAAAGCAACAAAGAAAATTGCCGAGATTATGCAGTGCAATGTTGGCGATGATTTGTATTTCATCAACCGCCTTCGTATTATCGATGGGAAGAAATGGGTTGTTGAATACTCCTATTACAACAAGCAATACATTCCATTCTTAAACAAAGAAATTATCAATAACTCTATTTACAACTACATTCAACAAGCACTTAAGAAACAAATTGGATATGTTGATCGTATTATTGAAGCGGGTCCCTTGAATGAGAAAGATGCCAAACTCTTGGGTCTTGAAGTTGGTGATCCTGCATTAATCTCTACAAATAAATCAATGTTTAAATCAGGTGAAATTTTTGATTATTCAATCGATGTTCACAATTACAAATATACCAAGTTCTTAAAACTTTCGAACTTACTTTAGGATGGAAGCATCCTTTCTTTTTAAGGAGACACAGTATGTTACATCACATCGAACTCTATGTTGCTGACTTAAATGAAACGCGCCAGTTTTGGTCTTGGTTTTTGGATACGTTGGGGTACGCACTCTATCAAGAGTGGCCTGATGGATTTAGCTATCGCATTCAGGACACCTATATTGTCTTTGTACAGACTGAAGATAAATATCTTCACCCACCGTATCATCGCAAACACTCTGGTCTCAACCATCTTGCATTTCATGTCGCAAACCAAACACAGTTCAACCAGATACAATCACACCTCATTGAACATGGCATTCCCTTGCTTTATACGGATAAACAAGATATGAGTCCTGATATTCTTTATTTTGAGGATCCCAATCGTATGAAGGTTGAGTGCATCCTCTCTGGAAACAGACTCTGATAAAAAAAAGCCAAGTGAGTGTATCACTTGGCTTTGCTATAGCTTTAAGCTGCAACGACTTGGAAAAAGAGTGTACGTCCTAAGTCTGATCCTTTAATGCGGTCTTTAACATGACGAATTGCCTTGTCTAATTCCTCAGGCTTGTTTGTCGAAAAGAATAATTTCATTCCCTCTGACTTTTCATGTTTAAACGTAAAACCATCAATTTCATATCCATCTATAAGCTCAACGATGAAATCTCGTTTAAGCGGGCTCGATACTAGTATCATCTTTTTGTTCTCCTTGTTCTAACATCATTTTGATTCCTTCAAGACGTCTTCTTAATTTCTTTTTTGCTGATCCTCTGAGAATCGGCAAAGTCATAAGTGAGTAGTTCATGGTTCTCAACTTGCTTGTCTTGCCTTCTCCATCTTCGAATGAAGTTAAGTATGTTCCATTATCACCATCTGCTTCAAATTGATAATGACATAAAACAATATCCTTGCCAGACTCTGATCGAAGAATTAACTCCTTATGTTTTTCTTGTGTCGTGATTGATTGTTCGATATTGAACATCTTTCCTGTGAAGTTCATAGTTTCAACAGTAATTGTCTTACCGATTAATTTTGATGGGCTAGTCTTGAACACTTTAGCGAATTCCATTTCAACAAAATTCCAAACTTCATTGATTGGCTTTTCAATATAGATAGTTTCTTTAATCATGGCATGGCTCCTTCATAAAAATAGTCCTGTATAAGAGATATTATACAGGACTTTATATTTTATTTCTATTGCTTTAAGAAATTCAAATACTAAGCTGCGTTAATTTTTGCATCAGCATTGTTTGCCACCATTACAAATGGTACATAAATCACGAATGCAATAACTAAGTTAAGTGCTGCAATAACACCTGCACCCATGCTGAAGTTTGTAGCAAGAAGTGCATTCAAGATAGGTGGTGTTGTCCAAGGAACCGAGTTAACAATTGGTCCAGCGAATCCTGCAAGTGATGCACCATATGCAACCATTGCAAGAATTGGTTGATTCAACACAAATGGAATTATGTATATTGGGTTCAATACGATAGGAATACCGAAGAGAACGGGTTCGTTAATCATGAAGATACCTGGAGCTAAACTCAAACGAGCAACTTCTTTTTGATCACGAACTTTCGAGAATAGTAAGATAGCAATGATTAGTGGTAATGTAGCACCAGATCCACCGTGGAATACGTATGCATCCCATGATCCACTTACCCAATAAGCCAATGTATTTTGTCCAAGTGGGTCTTTACTTACAGCAGTAATTCCTTTTTCAAATGCTTGCAAGTTGTGTGTTCCCAATGTTCCATAAATTGGACTCATAACCGCAGCAAGTAGGTTAGCACCGTGTAATCCAAAGAACCATAGTAATGGGATAAGTACTGAAATTACAATAATTAATACTGGACCTTGTGAGATTGAAGCAAATGGCTTCGCAATATAGACTTCAAAGAGCATAAAGATTGATGGGCTTAATGCAGCTTCACCAAACATTTCCTCGAGTCCGCCCCATCCAATTGATGCAATCACAAATTTTACGATCGCGAAGATAAGTAATACGATAAATCCAGGAATGATTCCCATAAATCCACGTGTTACTGCTGGTGGAACTGTATCTGGCATTTTGATTGTCCAGTTTTTGTTGACAATCGCAAAGTAGATTGCTGGAGCAATAAGTCCAACGATAAGAGCAACGAATACTCCTTGGCTACCTAAGTAGTGGCCAACCCATCCTGCAATTTGCAAGTTTTGACGTGATAGAGCACCAAGAATAATAAACGAACCCATAGCAATTGTTCCTGTTATTAGGGCATCTTGATTTTCAAATTGAGCACGTAGGTAAGCAATTGTAAATACTAAGGCAAGACCCAAGATAGACAACGTACCGGCGTCCATAGCACCTAAGACTGGAGAGATATATTTCCCAGTAAATTGGAAGAAACCACTCTCTTCAGCTTTAAATAGTGTTGCAATAAGTCCCCCAGAACTAAATACAACGTTATTAAGTAATAACGCAATCGCACCCGCCATAACGAGTGGCATTAAAGCCGCAAACGCATCACGGATTGCAACCAAGTGACGTTGGTTACCAATCTTTGCCGCGATTGGAACTAGCTTGTCTTCGAAAAACTGGATCATTCCATCCATATAAATCCTCCTTCTCCTCATCATACCCTGATGATTTATGGTGACCGACAATTTTAAGTTGTAGGTACCAATTACACCCATATTATATCTATCGTTATAATGTTTGTAAAGGCTTTCTTTTCATTTTTTTATCGTCTTTTATCACATAATTAAAATAACCCACTTCTAAGTGGGTATAATTAATGTAAACGCTTTATAATTTTATGAGGATTATGAAGTTTTCACATAATTAAAGGACCGATTTATCATCGGTCCTTGTGTAATTTTATCGTTTGTAGTTTCTTAGTTCTTCAAGAACTTCGGCGTTTGCACGTCGTGCAAATTCAGTCAATAATTTAACTGTGTCGAGATAGTCTTTTCTATGAATAATACCATAATGTGAATGAATGTAGCGTGTTGGAATGGATACTGTTACTGTAATAACACCATCATGGACTTTATGGATCTCGCCAGAGTCCGTCCCACCTGCTGAGAGTAGTTCGAATTGGTAATCGATACCCAATTCATCACAAAGATCTTGTAAGTGGTACAGAAGGCCTTTATGGCTTATGTATGAAGCGTCCATGACTTCCAAAGTCACACCAACGCCTAATTTAACATTATTGGTTTCACCGGGTGTATCTGTAGCAATTGTTGTATCAATTGTAACTGCGATATCAGGGTTTATTTTTTGAGCAGCAGTTTTTGCTCCGCGAAGACCGACTTCCTCTTGTACGGTTCCAACAGAATAAATATGCGCATCAGTACTTTCATTCTTTAATCCACGAATTACTTCTGCTGCAACTGCAGCTCCAATACGGTTATCCCATGCTTTTGACATAAGGTAATTTGGATTGGCCATAACATGGAAGTCCGCTTTTGGTGTAATTGCATCACCAACTTGAATCCCAAGGATACGAACTTCGTCTTTAGAAGCAACACCAAGATCTACATAAAGGTCTTTAAGTTCCATAACTTTATTGCGAACAGCAGGTGCCATTCCATGGGGAGCCTTTGAACCGACAACACCAACATAGTCTTGTCCGGAACGTGTTGTAATGGTAACAGGTTGTGATAACAACACGTGTGGCCACCATCCACCAACTGGATGCAGTCTTAAGAATCCATTATCATCGATACTCTTAACTAAAAAACCGATTTCGTCTATGTGTCCAGCAAACATAATCTTTGGACCATTGGCTGCACCTTCTTTGTGGGCAATGATTGAACCCAAGTTATCAAACGATACATCATCTGAGAACTCCTCAACCCAATTCTTGTAAACCTGAGCCATTTCACGCTCATGTCCGGAAATACCGTTTGTTAATGCAAAATCAGCTAACATGCTTAAATTTACATCACCGTAAGCTTCTTCAAGTTTTTCAACTTTTTTGTCCATTTTCCTGTCTCCTAATTCTTTTTGTCAGCGACAAATTCTGCGTCCCCAATAATGTCGTCATAAACATGTTAAACACTCGCACATTTGTCTATTTATTAATTCATGGTATATCATATCACATCATTTTCTGATTGGCACTTCTTATGATAGAAAAAGTGCCCGTAGGCACTTATAATTCAGACATCATTTTGTCTTGCATCGTTTCATTAAACTGATTTGTATAAAGTTTGTGATAATACCCGGATTTTTCTAACAATTCAGCATGCGTTCCGTCTTCAATTATTTCACCTTTACGGATGACAAGAATGCGATCGGCATTGACGATTGTTGAAAGTCTGTGGGCAATGATAAAGCTTGTCTTCTCTTTCAATACAGTATCCACAGCATGTTGAATGACTGCTTCTGTTTCCGTATCAATTGAAGATGTTGCTTCATCAAGGACAAATATCGAAGGATTAGCAAGCAAGGCACGCGCAAATGAGACAAGTTGTTTTTGTCCTGTCGACAAGCGTCCGCCGCCTTCTCCAACATCTGTATCATAGCCTGCTTCAAGTTGCAGGATGAAGTCGTGGGCATCAACAAGTTTTGCTGCTTCCACAATTTCCGCGTCCGTTGCATCCAGGCGGCCATATCGAATGTTTTCTTTTACGGTTCCGGAAAAAAGGTGTGGTGCTTGGAGCACATATCCAAGGTGTGAGTGTAACCACCCAATCGAGCGCTCGCGATAATCGACACCATCAATCAATATGCCCCCCGATTTCGGCTCATAGAAACGGCATATAAGATTCACAATGGTACTCTTACCAGAACCGGTTTCCCCAACCAACGCAATGCGTTGACGTGGTTTCACCGTAAGGTTAAAGTTCTTAAGAATTGGTTCTTCAGGATTGTAATGGAAATCGACATTTTTAAACTCAATATCGCCAACAATGTCTTCATAAACCGCTTCATTGGGTTCAAGAATGGTTCCATATTTCGCAATGACTTCTGGTGAATCAGTGAGATCTGATTCTGTATGCAACAAGGATAGGACGCGCTCCGCTGATGCTTGCGCCATTTGTAGAGATGCAAGGATTCCCGAAATATTACGCAACGGTTCAAAGAATTGACCGGCATACTGCGTAAACATAATCAAGGTTCCAATTTGAATGAGTGATTGCATCACAAGATTACCACCCAACCAAATTACACCCGCATTCCCAAGGGATGATAAGAGGATGACAATTGGAACATATAAGGAACTTAAAATAATGGCACGAAGGGATCGTGATTTCATCTCAGCAGTAAGACTTGAAAATTCGCTAAAATGCATGGATTCTAAGGCCATTGTTTTTGTCGTCTTTGCACCTGAGATTCCTTCACTGAATCCACTTGTAATTCGAGAGTTCACAGCCCGTGTCTTACGATAGTTTCGTAAGATGCGTTTTTGGAACCATCCGCTGACAAGATAAACAAATGGAACCACAATTACAACAACCAGTGCTAATTGCCAATTGGTTACAAACATAACCGCAGTCAGCATGACCATCATGAAAATCCCCCACAACAGGTCAATGAAGCTCCACGACAGGATTTCAGAGAGTCTGGCGATATCACTTGTGACACGCGCCATAATCCATCCTGACGGCGTCTTATCATAGTAAGAGAACGATAGGTTTTGGAGTTTCTTCATGGCATTTTGACGGGTGTTGTAACTCACATCCATTTCAATTAAGCCACTTTGATAAATAAATTGATAGATTAAGTAAGCCTGGAGTGCAACCAAACCAGCATACATTAGTGCAAACCGAATAATATCTTGCGTTGTTCCCACTCCCGTATAAAACACATCAATCGCATGACGATTGAGAAGTGGCAAGGTAACGCCAATACATGTCTCACCCAAAATAATAACCATGGCCAAGATCATGCGTTTCTTACTTGTCGCAAGAAGTCCAAGGATGCGTTTCCACAAACCTGTATCAAGCGACTCAGAAGCAAAAATTTCTTCTTCAAATTCTGGATTCATTATTGGTCACCTCCAAACTGATTGTTTTGGATGCTTGCAATCGTACGATACAATCCTTCTTCTTGAAGCAATTGACTGTGTGTACCGATTTGTGCAACTTTACCTTCATTGATGACCACGATTTTGTCAGCATTCTGTGCTGAGTTCACACGATGGGTAATAATCAAGGTTGTCGCATCACTGTTTGAGGTTCGCAACTCATTTCGGATTGTTGCATCGGTTTCCGAATCAAGTGCTGATAAGGAATCATCGAAAACAACAATCGGTTGTTTGTTAATAACAGTTCGTGCAATCGCAACACGTTGCTTTTGTCCCCCACTGAGTGTTACCCCTTTTTCTCCAACTAAGGTTTCATAACCTTGGTCAAAATTGGAAATAACATCGTGAATGGATGCAACACGCGCAGCATCGTAAACTTCGCGTTCTCCTGCATGCGGAGTCGCCAGTTTTATATTTTCATAAATCGATTTTGAGAATAAATACGGTTCTTGCAACACGATACCCACATTTTGTCGAACATGGCGTGGAGCAATGGTATTAATATTGTGTCCATCGAAGAGAATCTCTCCCTCCGTCACATCATAAATTCGTGTTAAAAGATGGACCAAACTGGATTTCCCACTCCCCGTTGGCCCCATAATTGCGACCGTTTCACCAGGGTTGACACTAAAGGAAACACCATCAAGAACTTTATCGGTTCCATCATCATAAATAAAGGTAACATTTTTGAATTCAATAGCACCACCGATTTTCGGTGTTTCTCCACGATCCAAATCTTCTTCCTTTACATCTAAGATTTCATTAAGCCGGTCAATCGCGACCGTGACTTTTCCCATATCAGATAGAATACGTCCAACATTTCGAATTGGCCAAAGTACGGTACTGATATACGATACAAAGACAACCGCACTCCCCACACTCATCGCACCACTTCGAACTTCAAAGATACTTGCGATAAGGACAGCTAGGATTTGCAGGAAACACAGTAAGTCTGAAGTCCCCCAATAAACACCCAGAAGCCAAATAAGATGGTTTGTTTTGTCTTTATAGATTTTATTTTTCTTTGTGAACTTTTCAAGTTCAAATCGTTCACGATTGAATGCCTTCACAACACGAACAGCATCCAAGGATTCTTGGAATACTTCTGATAATGCTGCTTCTGCTTCATCACTTTCACGGAAGACTTCTTGCATCTTTTTAAAGAACAAGTATCCAAATAAGAAAATGAATGGAAAGACAATCATTGAAATGAATGTCATTTTTACATTGATGTTAAACATTACCGTTAATGAAATAGCAACCATTAAGATGGCATACACAAATTCACGGATTTGATTGGATAAGAAACGATTGATTGTATCCACATCTGAAGTACAGCGTTGGATAAGATCGCCTGTTTTTGCACGTACGTGATATGCGTAAGGTAATGTTTGCAAGTGATCATACAGATGATTGCGTAATCGCTCTGTAAATGTCTCGGCAAAAGAGCCAATGGATTGACCCCTTATAAAAAGTGCCAGTCCACTTACAAAGTTGAGTCCCACAATCACTATCGCGATGACCCAAAGGTTATTTTTGACAAAATCAACACCGCCAGCGAACGCCGCGAACGCACGCCACATAGGCTGTGTGATAGGGTCGCCATTGATAACATTATCAATGGTGAACTGTAATAAAAGTGGATTCACTAAAACTACAGTAACATACACAAGTGTTGCCACAACCATGTAAATAAGGTTGCGCTTAAAACCCTGCGTATATCGCGTGATAAATTTTATTTGATTCATAGTTACCCCTATACTGTTAGTTAATTATATTTTAAATCGTTTGTTTATAGCTTGTACAAGATATCCCGTTAAGATTCCGGTAGGAATGCCTGTAAATAACATGACTGGAAGCCACGTAATCATCAGCGGCATGCCCGTAATAAAAACAATCACAATGATTTGTCCTATATTATGAAACGTTGCTGATGCTGTCGAAATACCGATTTCCGACATTTTTGTTAGTTTATGTAGAATTACAACTGCCGTACTGCTGATGAGTGCACCGATAAGCGCTAACCAAAAACCAGTACCGACTAAAAATGTTCCCCTTAAAAGTGATGCGATTAAAACACGCATTATGTTAACGATGTACATTTCTTTGACGCCAAAAAAATACAGTGCAAAAAGTCCCAAAACATTTGCTAATCCTAATTTCACACCGGGTAGACCAATTACAAAGACAGGTTCCAATAAATTAACTACAAGAGCCATACCAATGAGCATGGTAAGAATTGTCATACGTTGCGTTTTATTTCTAATTGTCATCGGATAATAATATCTTCTTCAGTTGCGGCATTATTGGCTTCGACAACGATCAGGATTTTATTGGGAAGGCAAACAATCGGGACGTTTGTTTTATCTACCCATCCTTGAAGTGAACAATAATTTAAAGGAGAAATTTCGTCGGCCACACGTATCCTGCCGTCTTTGACTTCAATCACGACATCGCCTAACTCACCGCTTACGGTGTAGAATTCATCCTTGTTCATATCGATTCTTAACACTTCTTTATCTTTGTATGTTACAACTGCCTGGGTTAAATCGGCATTGACTGTTTCGACAAGTTTACCCGTTGAAAAGAACAACGCAACGGATAAGACGAACACAAGACCGATGAAGACTTTATCTGATTTATTCATAGTTTCTCCTTTCTGTATGCTTTAAATTTTAGCATAATTCAGAGCGCTTTCCTACACAATTCACGCTATTTATGGCGCTTTTGCATCTTTTCGATGGGTATTTGCGAATTTGTGGACAAATTCATGCAGCGCAAACCATACCTGTCCGCGGTGTTCTTTGGTATAATAACTCTGGTGATAAATATGAAAGTTAAAATACTTGCAACAACAGATGTTCACGGAAACATCTTTCCAACCAACTACACAGCACGAAACAATGTTGAGTCCTTTGGTTTGGCACGAATTGCTACGGCAATCAAAACATTAAAGAAAGATAACAACCTCATTCTTGTTGATAATGGCGATGCCTTCCAAGGAACGCCTTTACTGACATATGCACATCAGCATACTGACACAATCGTCAATCCCATGGCGCATGTTTTTAATCGTCTCGACTATGATTTTATTAATCTTGGAAATCACGACTTTAACTATGGTCAAGAAGTGCTTGAGAAATTTATTCGTGAGAATAACGCGACCTTGCTTACATCAAACCTTACCATCAACAAACGCATTCCTGGTGCGACACAAATCATGGCTTATGGTGATAAGAAAATAGCATTCATCGGCGTTGTCACACATTATATTCCCAATTGGGAAAGACCTGCACATCTTGAAAATATTGACTTTGTTCAAGCATACGATCAAATGAAGGCAGAGGTCGAACGTGTCAAGGATCAAGTGGACTATGTCATTGGAATGTATCATGGCGGACTTGAACGCGATCCATTAACTGGTGAACCAACCGAACGTTTAACTGGTGAGAATCAGGGGTATGAAATGACAGCAATTGATGGGCTTGATATCTTAATTACCGGACATCAACACCGATCATTTGTCGAAACTGTAAATGGTGTTCTTGTGACACAAAATACATTTAAGGGGCAAGAATTTATAACCATCGATTTGGACTTGGAAACGGGTAAAAAAAGCGCACAACTGCACAAAACTTCAGAATATCCAGTTGATGAAACCTTACTTGAACCCCTTGCTGAAGTCCAAGAAGCGGTTCAAACCTGGTTGGATCAACCCGTTGGATCCCTACAAGATGGTCCAATTCTTATTGATGACGAACTTGACGCACGGATTCACAAACATCCAATTGTATCATTCTTAAACCAAGTGCAATTAGAACGCAGTGGTGCAGATATTTCATCAGTTGCCTTATTTAATGGTGCTACTGGATTCAACCAATCCATATCGATGCGAGAACTTGTCAGCACCTACCTTTACCCAAATACCCTTGTTGTAAAGCGGATGACAGGAAAAGCATTACGAGAAATGATTGAATTTTCAGCGCACTATTTCACGTTGGATGGTGATCAAATCGTACCTTCACCAGAGTTTGTAAGTCCCAAACCACAACATTACAATTATGATATGTTGGATGGTGTGGAATATACATTAAAGATTTCAAACCCTCGTGGACAGCGCCTTGTTTCGCTAACTCGAAACGGCGTCGAAGTTTGCGATGACGATACGTTTGATCTTGTTACCAATAACTACCGTGCAATGGGCGGCGGAAACTATACAATGGTTGCCCAAGCTCCTACAGTACAAGATATTCAAGAAGAAATGGTTGACACAATAATGAACTATTTCGTAAAGTATTCCCCTGTGAAAGTGAAACATACAAAAAATATACACGTGATAGCGTGATTTAATTGACATTGAAAGCCATCCTTGTTAATCTAAATCGTGTACAGCGGGACACAATTAAATTGTGTCCCTTTATTATTTTTTAGGAGGACTACACATGATAAAAGCTATAGTAGGCGCCAACTGGGGCGATGAAGGCAAAGGAAAACTAACAGATGTCTTCGCTCATGAATCGGATATAATCGTACGTTTTCAAGGTGGTAACAACGCAGGTCATACAATTATTAATGACCAAGGAAAGTTCGCATTGAAAATGCTCCCATCAGGCGTATTTTATGATCATACTGTTAATGTCATCGGTAACGGTGTTGCCCTTAACATTCCTGCTTTTATCAAAGAACTCAAAGAACTTAAAGAACGTGGTGTCGAGCCGACATTAATCGTGAGTGATCGGGCGCAAATTGTCATGAGTTATCATAAGCAATTTGATGAACTCGAAGAAGCACGTCTTGCTGATGCAAAGTTTGGTTCAACCAAATCTGGCATTGCACCATTCTATGCTGATAAATATGCGAAAATTGGTTTCCAAGTCGCTGAACTTTACAATCAAGAATGGTTGGAAAGCAAGGTTGAGCGCATTTTAGATATAAAGAATGCCTTGCTTGTAAACCTCTACCACGCACAACCAATCACAAAAGAAGCTATCTTAGCAGAATTGAATGAATACCGTGCGTTAATTACACCTTATGTGCAAGATGTATTTGTTTACCTCAACGACGCTTATAAAGCAGGGAAAACAATTCTTCTTGAAGGACAGCTTGGTGCCCTTCGTGATCCTGATTTTGGTATTTATCCATATTCAACTTCCTCGTCAACACTTGCACATTATGCCACCATCGGTGCAGGCTTGCCGTACAGTATCGATGAAGTCTGGGCTGTAACGAAAGCTTACTCAAGTTGTGTTGGTGAAGGCGCATTTGTTTCTGAAATATTTGGGGACGAAGCAGAAGAACTCCGACGCCGTGGTGGCGACGCTGGTGAGTACGGTGTTAATACGGGCCGACCACGTCGAGTTGGTTATTTCGACGCTGTTGCAACACGCTATGGTTGCCAAGTTCAAGGTGCAACCCATGTTGCCATGACAAACATTGATGTTCTTTCCTACTTGGACGAAATCAAAATTGTCAGTGCTTATGACTATAATGGAGAAATCAGCACTCGCTTTGGTAACATTACTGAGCTTGAAGCAGCAAAACCCGTGATTGAAACAATGCCGGGATGGAATGTCGACATCACTGAGATTACTAATTACGATGATTTACCAGAAAACTGCCGTCGCTATATTGAACGTTTAGAGACATTGATTGAGACAAAAATTGCAATTGTTTCAAACGGTCCAAAGCGTAAACAAATTATGTACCGTTAAGAAAACAAATAAAAGAGATGCCATTATGAGGCATCTCTTTTATTTGTTTTGATTTAAGCGCGTACCGGTAATGGCATCATAAATTTGGTGTGAGTGCGAAAGTTGGATATCGTAAATGAGTTGCTCACCGATCCAATAGATGTCGATTTCCTGAAGGCTATCCTCTGGAGTCATTATTGTTTCAAGGATGTTTTCGATAGGGCTGAGCGCACGAATATCATCATTGTTGAAGAGTGTATACTCCGACACCTTAATACTAGCTTCATCGGGATTATTTGCAAGAATATTTCCATCGCGATCAAATGTCAGACGTATGGCACGCTCATTATAGACACCATCTATTTCAAAGACGCCACCAAAACGACGATTATCGTAACGCACTCTGGCAAGCTGGGTTGTATCGTCAACATTAATATAATAGTTATTTATCACCTCAACAAAAGAAAGCTTTGGAATTACAACAACAGGTGTATTCTCAACAGGTGTCGGAGGTGGTAATGGTGTTTGTGTTGGCTCTGAATCTTCAACAGTGTGCTTTGCGCAGCCGGTGAGAATGATTAATGATAGTATAATGAGTCCGATTGGTTTCATAACATCATCTCCTCTATCTATTCTAACAACTGATTGCGTTTGTTTTGTGTTGTAATTTTGATAGAGCGGTGAATAAAGAAAAATAAGGCTTTCGCCTTATAGTTTTCCACTTTCCGAACACTTGTTACGAATTGTGCGAGCAGGAATACCTGCAACAATATCACAGCGTTCAACATTTTTAGTTACAACACTGCCAGCGCCAACAACTGCCTCATCACCAATATGAATATCACCGATGATTTGTGCGTGTGCTCCAATGTGAACTTTGTTTCCTAACGTTGGGTGGCGCTTGCCGACTTCTCGAGACTTCCCACCCAAGGTGACACCGTGATGAATTAAGCAATCATCACCAACAATGGAAGTCTCCCCAATTACAACTCCACTTCCATGGTCAATGATAAAACGTTCGCCGATAACTGCACCCGGATGTATTTCGATTTGCGTAAAAAAACGACCTAACTGCGATATCAAACGCGAAAGGAAATACAGATGACATTTAAAGAGAAAATGTGCAATTCTGTAAAAACCCATCGCATGATAACCTGGGTAGAGCAGTAAGACCTCAAAAACGCTTCTTACTGCGGGATCGTGTTTTTTATACGCTTTCGCTGTATCCAACCACTTCATTGTTTACCTCTACTTTAATTCATCAAGTTTTTCATGAATTTGCTTTAAGATGACACGACGATCTTCTTCATTGTTTTCGAAGTCAAGATTGTCAACATTAATTTTGAGAATTGGTGACAACGTATAGTTGTCAAAATACTCACGGTACTCGTCATTCAGCTTTTGCCAGTACTCGCGCTCAACAATTAATTCATAATCACGACCCCGTTTTTCAATACGTCGCATTGCCTCATCAACACTGATTTCTAAATAAATCATCAGTTTTGGAACATGGACATGTTCCAACATATTTTGCAGTAACTCTGTATAGATTGCAAATTCTTCATTGCTCATTTCGCCACTCAAATTTAACATGCGGGCAAAGATTGCATCTCCATAAATGCTGCGATCCATAACGGCGCGTGACACATCTTTTGCCTGTTTGATATGTTCAAACCGTTTGTTTAAAAAGAATACTTGTAACGGAAACGCATAACGCGCACGATCATAGTAGAATTTATCCAAAACTGGATTATCAACAACCGGCTCTTCGAATTCTTCATAACCTTCTTTACCAAGAATTCGCATTAACGAACTCTTACCAACACCAACAACACCCTCAACAACAATCATGTCATAGACCTCTTTCTTGGAAACGAAACTTAATATTTCACTGTAGCTAAATCTCATGTGATCACCAACTTTAATTTCTACGTAATATTAGTGTAGTCGCAGAGACACAAAATTGCAAGACTCTTTTAGTCATATTGTGCAACAGTTTTGAGTGCTTCACTGCGGACCCACTCGCGAAGTGATGACGGCTCAATTACTTTGATTCGTGATCCGCCCTTTAGGATAAAATCTTCAACTGCTGCCTCATTGGGAAATTCCACTTTCAAGAGAAAACGATGATCACTAAGCCAGGTGATTTCTTGGTCTTTTCCCCAGATATATTCACTGATATAATCCATGTTTTGAATTTCCAACTGTGCTACAACGGGTTTAATTTTATAGCCGAAATCTGACAGTGTTCCGCGATGTGATGTTTCTTCGTCAAATCGAAACGTTTCTGGTAATATTTCTGCAGACGCAACTCGGTTAACTTTCAAACTCAAGTAACGGCCTTTCTCATCATACCCTAGCAAGTACCAAAATTGATTGACAATGACCAATTCATAAGGTTCAAAGACATAAGAATTTTGTTGACGGTGGTTCTTGTCATAAAGAATATGCAGTCTGTTATGTGTTGCGATTGCGCGATCAAATATTTCCAAGTGTTCTTGATAACGTTTCAGGTTGACGTTCAATTTCACAGATTGAAATGCAAGTGCATTTGAAATGTCATTATAGTCCAATTGATTTGAAAGTTTCGACACTGTACGCACAAAATCCCCTCCGAAAGAGGGGTTCTTTTGTTGAATTAAAATCGACAATGCTTGCTTCAAGGTTTTACGCTCTTGTAGCGAGAAGGCAAGCGGATGAACTTGTGTATTGTTAGATAGCTTATAACCGCCGCCAGGACCCATGACCGTCTCAATATTGTATCCAGCAACCTCAAGGTCATCTTTCAATCTTTGTACGCCACGATGGCTTAATTCGAGTGTCTCGGCAAGTTCGGGAAGACTGACAACCGATCGAGCCGATAGAATGTCCAACATCGTCAAAGCATTGCTTAGTTTGCTCATAGAATTGTTGCTCCTTTAACAATATAACAACGTGTCAACAAATCATCAAATTCTCTTTGATTGCGACCAATCTGGCGCAATCCACCCAACGATAGCTCAGGAAGAATATCACTCACTTCAATGATGCATTGGCGGCTGAGAAGCTCTCCACGGCGTACCGCACCTGTAAATGTGGTTCCAGAATAGTCTTGGACGAATTCAATGGCAAAGTTAATATTTAAGTCACGACTTACCGTCAGTAAGTTTGGTTCGCGACTTCCAAAATAATCGTACAATGTTTGTGCTCCCGACAAGAGAAGGTCTTTACTGTGAAATGGTGATGTCTTGACTGTATACTCTTGAGCATAGTCCTCATTGAATCGTACTTCATTGTAAAAATCAATCGCATCACGATCCGATTCAAATGTCAGTGTTACCGAAACATCGTCGCTGTAGTTTAAACCAAAGCGCTCGCTGAATCGTAAGTTTTGATTGTGGATGAACGATGCAACATCGTTCCCCTTCATTGTTGTAATTAAATCTTGTACATTGTATCCTTGTGTCATGTTGATCACCTCTTGATAAGAGTATACCAATAGTATACGACAATTTCCGTCATATATAAAACTTTAACAAAGAAAAATCAGCAAAAAGCTGATTAGTCCAAACCAATATAGTGTTCTTCTTGATTAATGTGAATTCGTTGTACTGCAGTAATATCTTTCTTGAACTTAAAACACTGAATGGCGCGACATCGGTAGGTTGATATGTAAATACCACCATTTTCTAAGTCATATGCTGACGTATACTGAGTATATTGGACAAGGTCATTGGGCTTACGAACCGTTCCCCGGGTAATATCGAAACTATTCAGAATATGAAATGCGCTGGGAATTGCATCCGCATCGCTAGGAATTTCCATGTTCATTTTGTTCATCGCAATCCGTACAAACCGAGACTGCGGTGTCGAATCACCGGGAACACCAAAGAAACCATTACCCCCCGGTGCATAAATATGATAACCGTTGCAATCCTTTGCATCGTGTGCAAAAGGCGTCATGCCTGTGTAATTTTGAAGATTCTTAAGATGCCATGGAAACTCTGGTGAATTGGTCATTACACCGATTGGGTTATCGTGTATAATGAGTTCCCCAACTTTTGATGGTTCCACAACAATGGATGCACCCGTACGATCGGTAAACATATAATGTTGTGGCATTGATTCACCCAGTGCATTTTTCTCCGTAGAAATTGCGACATCACGATTGGCGTGCTCTTTTATATCTTCAACCGATGCATAGTTCGCCAAAGCCCATGTCACAAATTCTTCTCCACATAGTGGACGTCTTCCGGATGCAGTAATATTTGCTAGTGTATCGTAGTGGTTACACCCATCACCAAAGTAGAAAGACCCACCCGTAAGACCCCCTTCATTTATCCCTTCTAACATAAGGATCATGCTCAAGTTTGCACTGCTTGCATCCAAGTTGATGCCTCCCATTGCATACTTACTTGTGAACACAGTTGAATTCAATGTAATTTCCGTTTCCTTTGGAACCGAAATACCTTCAATCGGCATGTCAATCGCATATTCTTGCGTTCGTGCCCAATAATTATGATTGTTTTGCGATAAAAAATTAATGCCTGTACACATGTTTGTGTCCTCCTCTATCCCAAGGTATCCACTGATGACCAGTTTCGTTTTGACTTACCTTCATTATAGGCTCACTTATCGCGATATTGGTGAAAATCATGTTAGGAATTGTGATAAAAAAGCCTTTATCTTTCGATAAAGGCTTTTCATATTTTTATTGATTCCAAGTTGCAGTAAATTTCGCTTGGTAGTCTTTTAGGACTGCTTCAGCATCTTTACTTGGATCTGATAGAATTAATTCCATCATCTCACGTGATAAGTTGTAAACTGGGTCTGAGTTTTCAACTACTGGAATTGCGAATAAGTTCTTACTTGCATCACCAATAAGTGCTGCAATTTTTGATTTTGAACCCTTGTAAGCTTCACTGTTAATAACTGATGTACGTGCAGGCATGTATCCTGTTGATGTTGACCAGTATAGTTGTGCTTCTTCTGATACTAAGTAAGCCATGTATTTGAATGCTGCAGTTTTTTGTTCTGGTGTAGCATTGTTAAACATAAATACATCAGTACCTTGTTGGATGTTCTTTTCGGATGGACGTAATGCAACTCCGTACTCGAATTTTCCTTCAGTAGCTTTACGAACGTTTGATTCTCCAGCCATTGATCCAATGTTCATTGCGATTAATTCGTTTCCAAATGGTCCTGATAAGTATTTGTCTGAACCAGCAATTCGGAAGTAACCTTCTTTAACACCGTCTTGGTAGTATTTAACAACTTCAAGACTTTCTTTGCTTGTAACATCTAAATCCTTGTTAAATTCAACACCTTTATTTGCCATACCAATTGCATAGTAGTTGTTGAGTGAATCAAATCCACCACCGACTACTTTACCACCGGATTTTTCATAGATAGTTTTTGATGCTGTTGCAAATTCTTCCATTGTTGTAGGAACTTCAACACCATACTCTGCTAACATATCTGGGTTATAGTAAAGAACTTCTGTTGATTTGTTGAATGGTAAACCGAATTGTGTACCATTGATTTTTGCACCATCTAATAATGCAGGAACAATATCATCTAAGTTTTCAATACCAATTTCTTTGTGATTGATGTATGGAGTAAGATCAACTAAGATATCTTCTTCAGCAACATTGTACAACCAGTTTGAATATGCTTGTGTGATTGTTGGTAAGTTTGCTGGTGAAGTCATTGTTGAGTTGATTTTTGCTTGCAAATCTTTGTAGCTTGATTGGTTTTGTAAGACTACTTTAATATTAGGGTTTGCAGCCATGAAGTCAGCAGTAATTTTTGTTAATGCTTCTTCTTGACCTCCATTCATTCCGTGCCAGAAAGTAATTTCTGTTCCCTCAGGCACATCAGTAACGATATCTGCGTTACCTTTATCACCCGAGCCACTTGAACAACCTACTAACACTAATACAGCTAATAATACTACTAGAAATTTTTTGATATTTTTCATGTATGTCTCCTTCAAATAGTTTCTCCTCGAATAGGCAAATGACGCAATCCATGTTTGTTTTCCAGTCTTTCTGGGTGCAAACTATGAATTGGTAATAATAACTTCGGTGCAATACGATCAACAATTTCCTCTAAGTCTTCTGGGAACGCATGTCCAGAACATGCTACTCTTTCAAAAACTATATTGTTGGCTGCCAACGCATCTAAGAATGGTTGGTATGCGGGATCGAATTCACCTAACGGTGTTGCATCACTGTGGATATAGACACCACCTCCTTTAAGTTTCTTGTGATTATCCACGACCTGCCATACATAGTGACCTTCATCTTCTAAAAGATCCTTGTATGCAACGCGTAACGATTCATCGAGACCATAGTCATTATCATCGTCTTGATAATAACGCGTGTTTATATCTAAACATTGTTTTAGAATATTGGCATATGCGCCTTCTAAGACAACTGGTCTTGGGCTCAACTCAACAAGTTTTGCCAAACGCTTGACGTTGGCAGGATACGTATTAAACGTCACTTGCTTGTTTGAATTGTTTTCTATAATGGAAAGTATCTTATCAAGTAACTCTTGTTCACTGTTAATGCGATTCACGTGACGCTCATCGTCAAAGCTGATAGAAACACCCTCAATAATGAGCGCATCACATCCCTTAGCTTTTTCGCAGTACTTTAACGAGTCTTCTCGGTCAAAGCCATGCAATCGTAAATCACCAGTGTAGGCAATCTTCATATCAGGTGTATTAATAATAAGGCCACATGCACCATAAGCATCATGATCGACGCGTTGGACTTCAACACTGATGTCTCCAACACGAACAACGGCTTCATTATCCAATCCAATAATTTCCCGGGTAAATCCGTTAGCAGTATCTTGAAGGGGAAGAATGAAATCGTTGTTTGCATTCAAACTTTCAAGTAGCACCTTGGTTTCTTTGAGGGCATACATTGGAATTGCTGGATCAAGGTAGTTCACCATACGCGTGTGATCCAAGTGACAGTGACTTAGAAACACGGCTGTATTCGAGTGCGTGTTCTCACCCTTTTCTTTGTATCCCAAACGAGGGTCATAAACATGATCCAATTCAGGAATCAGACGGTTATCCAATAACTCTTGGAGTGTCTCGTTGCTGAGATTCAACTCAGGTTTAAATTCGGTACCAAAATCAAAGAAAATACGATCCAAACCATATGAAACTTCGATAACAGTACCACCGATTGTTAAGACACCACTGTGAAATGTAATTTTAGTTTTTCTATCCTTTAATTCCATTCTTTGCGACCCCTCTAATTATTTCTTTTCTAAAAATAAAGTAAATGATCAAGACTGGAATAATTGTTAGCGTGGCAGCTGCCATTTGTAAATGGACATCCGAACCACTTTCAGTTGTAAATGCTGAAAGCCCATTGTTCAGCAAACGCATATTCGTATCGTTGGTTACAAGCAATGGCCATAGGAACGAGTTCCAACCAGAAATAAAGCTTAGAATACCAACGGTTACAAGTGCTGGTTTTGATAATGGAATAAGAATCTTCCAAATGAATTCATAATCTTTGCAACCATCAATTTTAGCTGCCTTGTAGTATGAACTCGGAATACCCTTAAAGTATCCAACCAAATAATAAATATAGAATACCGATGCCAATGATGGAATAATCAATGCCCAGTAGGTATTGAGTAAGCCCATTTGTGCAATCGTTTGGTAGTTTGTAAATACAATAGACTCATATGGAACCATCAATAATGAGATCATCACCAAGAGAACGACATTCTTATATTTGAACTCAAGTTTGACGAGTGCAAATGCTGCAAGCACCGAAGTCACAAGAATTCCTGCAGTTGTTGATAGTGAAACAAATACAGTATTGGCAAAATATCGAACAAATGGGGCATGTTCAAACACACTTTTGAAGTTGATAAACTGCGGCATTGATGGAATCAATGTTGGCGGCATACTTGTTGCTTCTTGATATGTCATAAAACTTGCAAGCACCATATAAATAAATGGGAACAATGTAATCATTGCCATAATAAGTATAAAGATTAACGACGTAACTTGAACGAATTTTTTCATGTTTATCCCTCAACCTTCTTCACAATTTTGTTTTGGATGACGGTAAAGAGTAAAATCAGTCCAAATAAGATAACCGTTGCGGCCATCGCCATTCCCGGACGCCCGGCAATATGGAATTTATCATAGATATAGAATACGGCAGTTTGTGCACTGTTCGCAATACCAGCACTACCACCAAAGAGTGCGTAGACCTGAGTATAGACTTTAAATGCACCAATAAAGTTAACCGTTAATAGGAATGTTACAGTTGGGAGCAATTGGGGAATCGTAATACGATAGAATTTTTCCCAGCTACTTGCACCAAACATATCTGCAACTTTATAGTATTCTTCACTGATATTTCTAAATCCAGCAAGCAAGATAATAATGTTGAATGCAAGTCCTGACCAAATCCCAAAAATAATGAGGGTTGGTACAGACATTGACACATTATCGAGCCAATTTATAGGGGCTACGCCAACCCATCCTAAGATGTGGTTCACAATTCCGTAGCTTCCGTTTAAGAGATATTTGAAGACAATCCCAATTGCAATTGTACTGGTGACATATGGAATAAAGAAGATTGTTTCAAAGAAGTTTTTATGTTTAATTTTTTCAAAAATAAGCCATGCAATTAAGAGTGAAATAACAAGGCAAATTGGCACAACAAAGAATGCATAAATTGCAGTATTCTTCATGGCCGTATGGAATGTTGGATCATTAATAACTGAAACATAGTTACTGATTCCAGCAAACTTGGGATTTAATAAACTTCCTTTTTGAAAGGACATCCACACTGATTTTAAAAGTGGGTATACGTTAAAGAGTGTAATCAGTCCTAACGCAGGTAATAAGAAAAACCACGCTTTGGGTTGATTCTCTGCACTGTACTTTCTAAACGGTTTCATTAGTATACTCTTTCGCCGGTCTCTTTAAAGATAAAGACACGTGGATAATTAAAATCACAAGAAATTGTATCGCCTTCGTAGACTTCTTCATCAATACTTACAATTGATTTTGAATTGGTTGCACCAATTGCAAAGTTAAGAATACGCTCACGACCAATCAACTCAACAGATTCAACATTTGCAGTAAATGTTGTGCTGTCTTTTGATACGAGTACATCTTCTGGACGCACACCCAAAAGGTATTTGCCTTCAGTTAGTGTTTCTTTGAAACGTGTATCAACAAGGTTTTTGACATCAAATGAAAACGCATCGGAAATAATTTTTCCATTGCTGACTTCGATTGGAAGAATGTTAATAACAGGATTTCCAATAAATTTCGCAACAAAGAGGTTCTTAGGTTCTAAGTAGAGATTTTGTGGATCATCATGTTGTTGAATAACACCTTCATCCATAAGTACAATTTTATCACTTATCGATAAAGCTTCTTCTTGATCATGGGTAACAAAGATGGTCGTAATCCCAACTTCTTTAACCAAACGACGAATCTCTTCACGAATCTTAAGACGCAAGCGTGCATCAAGATTACTGAGTGGCTCATCGAGTAATAAAATATTTGGGTTTTGAACTAATGCACGTGTAATTGCTACACGTTGTTGTTGTCCACCCGACATTGTTCCTGGTTTTTTATTTTCGAGTTCTTCGATGCTTGTGAGTTCCATAAATTTGCGAGCAATCTTTTCTGCTTCTTCTTTAGGAATTTTCTTTTCACCAACACGCAATGGAAACATAACGTTTTCCAATACAGTCATGTGAGGATAAAGCGCGTAATTTTGGAATACGAATCCAATATCACGGTCTTTAGGATGTTTATCCACCATTGTGACACCATCATTTATAATATTTCCTTCTGTAGGATCAAGTAATCCAGCAATTAAATTTAAAATTGTTGTTTTACCACATCCTGAAGGTCCGAGCAAACAAACGAGATCCCCATTCTCAATTGTGAAGTTAACTTTTTTTAGTGCTTCAAATCCATTATCAAACACTTTCCTCAAGTCCTTGACTTCAATCATCCAATTTCCTCCTATTGAAAACCACTATCTTTGATTTCCCTAATATTTACTGAATTATCGATAATTTCAAGATTATCTCACAATTCAATAGCACATGTACCATTATACCAATCTGTGCGGTAAAATGTGTAAATTTTAGTTAATATTACGAATAATTCTTGTGCAGTTGTGCACAATTGGTGTTCAGACTTAATTGTCTACTACCAACATTTCATTATAGCATTAATATATAGGCGAATTGTTAAGGAAACGTAAATTTTTCGCTGCCATATTTTTAATTATAGCACAAAAAAAACGACATCCTGATAAAGGATGTCGAATTACCCGGCAATGAGCTATCTTCACTAGCGCAGGGCTAGATATTGTCGCCGCTAAAGTGCTTAACTTCTGTGTTCGGGATGGGAACAGGTGTGACCACTTCGCTGATATCACCAGATCATTGAGAGAATCTCTCAAAACTGAATAACAGAATTCATAAACTTTGGAATCTTTTCAAATAGTCGTATCAATTGTGATTAAAACCTCGACCTATTAGTATCAGTCAGCTACACATATCACTATGCTTCCACCTCTGACCTATCAACCTGATCGTCTCTCAGGGGTCTTACTACTTGCGTATGGGAAATCTCATCTTGGAGTTGGCTTCGTGCTTAGATGCTTTCAGCGCTTATCCAGTCCATACTTAGCTACCCAGCGATGCTCTTGGCAGAACAACTGGTACACCAGCGGTATGTCCATCCCGGTCCTCTCGTACTAGGGACAGCGCTCCTCAAATTTCCTACGCCCACAACAGATAGGGACCGAACTGTCTCACGACGTTCTGAACCCAGCTCGCGTACCGCTTTAATGGGCGGACAGCCCAACCCTTGGAACCTAATTCAGCTCCAGGATGCGATGAGCCGACATCGAGGTGCCAAACCTCGCCGTCGATGTGAACTCTTGGGCGAGATCAGCCTGTTATCCCCAGGGTAGCTTTTATCCGTTAAGCGACGGCCCTTCCACGTGGTACCGCCGGATCACTAAGCCCGACTTTCGTCCCTGCTCGACTTGTAGGTCTCGCAGTCAAGCACCCTTCTGCCTTTACGCTCGTCGATTGATTTCCAACCAATCTGAGGGTACCTTTGGGCGCCTCCGTTACTCTTTAGGAGGCGACCGCCCCAGTCAAACTGCCCACCTGGCACTCTCCCGGACCCGGATCACGGGTCGCGGTTAGAACTTCAAACTTACAAGAGTGGTATCCCAATGGCGACTCCACATAGACTAGCGTCCATGCTTCAGTGTCTCCCACCTATCCTGTACATGTAAATTCAAAGTTCAATACCAAGCTACAGTAAAGCTCCATGGGGTCTTTCCGTCTAGTTGCGGGTAACCGGCATCTTTACCGGTACTAAGATTTCACCGAGTCTGCTGCCGAGACAGCGCCCAAATCGTTACGCCTTTCGTGCGGGTCGGAACTTACCCGACAAGGAATTTCGCTACCTTAGGACCGTTATAGTTACGGCCGCCGTTCACTGGGGCTTCAGTTCAATGCTTCGTTCCGAAGAACTAACACATCCCCTTAACCTTCCAGCACCGGGCAGGCGTCACCCCCTATACTTCGTCTTGCGACTTTGCAGAGAGCTGTGTTTTAGTTAAACAGTCGCTTGGGCCTCTTCACTGCGGCTCTCTTTTACAAGAGCACCCCTTCTCCCGAAGTTACGGGGTCATTTTGCCGAGTTCCTTGGCAACAGTTCTCTCGCTCACCTCAGGATTCTCTCCTTGCCTACCTGTGTCGGTTTTGGTACGGGCCAATCCATAATTAACGCTAGAAACTTTTCTTGAGAGCTGGCATCGGTTACTTCGCTACTTCCTCACGGGTTCACTCCTCATAACGCCTTTGCTTTATAGGACGGATTTGCCTATCCTACGGCTCCTTCGCTTAAACCGGCTCTTCCATTCGCCGGCTTAACCTAGCCTTCTCTGTCATTCCTTCACTTATGGATCGGGTACAGGAATATCAACCTGTTGTCCATCGACTACGCTTTTCAGCCTCATCTTAGGTCCCGACTTACCCAGGGAGGACGAGCCTTCCCCTGGAATCCTTAGGCAATCGGTGGGTCAGATTCTCACTGACCTTTCGCTACTCACACCGGCATTCTCACTTCTATACACTCCACTGCTCCTTACGGTACAGCTTCAACGCAGTATAGAACGCTCCCCTACCACTTAAAATAAATTTTAAATTCGCAGTTTCGGTATCATACTTAGCCCCGGTACATTTTCGGCGCAGGGTCACTCGACTAGTGAGCTGTTACGCACTCTTTCAAGGGTGGCTGCTTCTAAGCCAACCTCCTAGTTGTCTGTGCATCCCCACATCCTTTTCCACTTAGCATGAATTTTGGGACCTTAACTGGCGATCTGGGCTGTTTCCCTTTTGACTACGGACCTTATCACCCATAGTCTGACTGCCGTCTACATATCCGTTGGCATTCGGAGTTTGATTATATTCAGTACCCCGAGATGGGGCCATCATACATTCAGTGCTCTACCTCCAACGGCCTTCCAACGACGCTAGCCCTAAAGCTATTTCGGGGAGAACCAGCTATATCAGAGTTCGATTGGTATTTCACCCCTAGCCACAGTTCATCCGCTAACTTTTCAACGTTAGTCGGTTCGGTCCTCCATTTGGTTTCACCCAAACTTCAACCTGACCATGGCTAGATCACTCTGTTTCGGGTCTACCACAATGTACTTCGCGCCCTATTAAGACTCGCTTTCGCTTCGGCTCCGCTCTTTCCAGCTTAACCTTGCACATTATGAGTAACTCGCCGGTTCATTCTACAAAAGGCACGCCATCACCCTTTAACGGGCTCTGACTTCTTGTAAGCATACGGTTTCAGGATCTATTTCACTCCGCTTCCGCGGTTCTTTTCACCTTTCCCTCACGGTACTGGTTCACTATCGGTCACTAAGGAGTATTTAGCCTTACCGGGTGGTCCCGGTTGATTCCGACAAGGTTTCACGTGCCTCGCCGTACTCAGGATTCCACTAGGGTCATCGCCGCTTTCGTCTACAGGGTTTGCACCTTCTTTGACTGGCCTTTCAATGCCATTCGACTAGCTTTAATGAATCCCACATTGTGGTCCTACTACCCCTTCTCGAAGAAGGTTTGGGCTCTTCCCGTTTCGCTCGCCACTACTCAGGGAATCACTGTTGTTTTCTTTTCCTCCTGCTACTAAGATGTTTCAATTCGCAGGGTTGCTTCTCCATAGGCTATGTATTCACCTATGAGTAATACTGCATTACCAGTACTGGGTTCCCCCATTCGGAGACCTCCGGATCGTTGAGTACGTACCTCTCCCCGGAGCATTTCGCTGTTAGTCGCGTCCTTCATCAGCTCTTAGTGCCTAGGCATCCACCGTACGCCCTTACATATTTAATCACATGTAATTTCGCGCCTGATATATTTCAATCAGTTCTTTTTTTGTCTATCGCTTCGATAAACGTGTGTTCGCTTATTTGATTACTGTTTTTGTTTAACTTGATGTAAATCTAGTTTTGTTACAACTATTCGAAAAGATTTCTGTTGATAACTTTTTAATGTCTGTATCTCTATCTATTCTTTTCTGTTATTCAGTTTTCAAAGATCATCATTGCTTCTTACCTGAGATTTCGCTCTTTCAAACGGACTCTCAAAACTAAACAGGAAACCCTTGTCAATTCCACTTCTTACTAAGTTATTCTCCTTAGAAAGGAGGTGATCCATCCCCACCTTCCGGTAGGGATACCTTGTTACGACTTAACCCCAATCATCGGTCCTACCTTCGACGGCTTCCTCCATTTACATGGTTAGACCACCGGCTTCGGGTATTACCAACTCTCATGGTTTGACGGGCGGTGTGTACAAGGCCCGAGAACGTATTCACCGCGACATTCTGATTCGCGATTACTAGCGATTCCGACTTCATGGAGTCGAGTTGCAGACTCCAATCCGAACTGAGACGTACTTTCTGAGATTCGCTCAACATCACTGTCTTGCTGCCCTCTGTATACGCCATTGTAGTACGTGTGTAGCCCAGATCATAAGGGGCATGATGATTTGACGTCATCCCCACCTTCCTCCGGTTTATCACCGGCAGTCTCTCCAGAGTCCCCAACTTAATGCTGGTAACTGAAGACAAGGGTTGCGCTCGTTGCGGGACTTAACCCAACATCTCACGACACGAGCTGACGACAACCATGCACCACCTGTATCCGCCATAACTATTACATATCTCTATGCTTTTGCGCGGTATGTCAAGACCTGGTAAGGTTCTTCGCGTTGCTTCGAATTAAACCACATACTCCACCGCTTGTGCGGGCCCCCGTCAATTCCTTTGAGTTTTACGCTTGCGCGCATACTCCCCAGGCGGGATACTTATTGCGTTAACTACAGCACTGAATTTCTCCAACACTTAGTATCCATCGTTTACGGCGTGGACTACTAGGGTATCTAATCCTATTTGCTCCCCACGCTTTCGAGCCTCAGCGTCAGTTACAGGCCAGTAAGCCGCCTTCGCCACTGGTGTTCCTCCATATATCTACGCATTTTACCGCTACACATGGAATTCCACTTACCTCTCCTGCACTCAAGTCTACCAGTTTCTATGGCGTCACGGGGTTGAGCCCCGAACTTTCACCATAAACTTAATAAACCGCCTGCGCTCCCTTTACGCCCAATAATTCCGGATAACGCTTGCCACCTACGTATTACCGCGGCTGCTGGCACGTAGTTAGCCGTGGCTTTCTGGTAAGGTACCGTCATAGTACGAGCATTCCCTCTCATACTTGTTCTTCCCTTACAACAGAGCTTTACAACCCGAAGGCCTTCTTCACTCACGCGGCGTTGCTCGGTCAGGGTTTCCCCCATTGCCGAAAATTCCCTACTGCTGCCTCCCGTAGGAGTCTGGGCCGTGTCTCAGTCCCAGTGTGGCCGGTCACCCTCTCAGGTCGGCTACGCATCATCGTCTTGGTAGGCCGTTACCCCACCAACTAACTAATGCGCCATAAGCCCATCTCATTGTGATGTATTCCATCTTTAATTAACTCAAGATTCCTTAAGTTAACCTATCCGGTATTAGCTGACGTTTCCATCAGTTATCCCAGGCATTGAGGCAGGTTGCTTATGTATTACTCACCCGTTCGCCACTAAGATCATTAAGAAGCAAGCTTCTCAAGTCTCTTCGTTCGACTTGCATGTATTAGGCACGCCGCCAGCGTTCATCCTGAGCCAGGATCAAACTCTCCATTTGATTCTTTCTCTTTGTTTTTAAACTCGCTGACGAGTTTGTTTTTTGTTTCGTTTATTTCTTTTGAAATTGACGTTTCCTGTTTAGTTTTCAAAGACCATTTCGCGCCAAGTTCCCTTGAACGCTTGTACATAATACCATTCGACCTAGGGTGTGTCAACACTATTTCGGTTTTATTTGGATAAAAAATAAAATAGTTTTCGATGTTCCAAAACCCCTAGTTTTTATTCCTTATATATAGGAGTCGGAATGATAAAAAAACTGTTGTCGTGAAAGACAACAGTTTGACCATTAAATGGTATCTGCAAATGTATCTTCATGCTCTAAGAAAAGACGAATCAAATCGCTGCGTTGTAATTTGTCTTTCGCTTCCCCTTTAACATCGTAAATAATTTCGCCACGATGGAACATAATAAGGCGATCACCATAATCAAGAGCGTGTTGGAGATTATGTGTAACCATAATTGATGTAATGTTTCTCTCTTTAATCATTTTATCTGTGAGTTTCATAATCGCTTCAGAGCTTTTTGGATCTAAAGCAGCTGTGTGTTCATCCAAAAGCAGTACTTCTGGGTTGTTCATGAGCGCCATCAAAAGTGAAAGTGCTTGGCGTTGTCCACCCGATAGTTGACCTACTTGAACGTGTAGTTTGTCTTCGAGTCCTAAATCTAAGGTAGCAAGTTGCTCTTTGAAGAAAGCATCCTTATCATGGCGCACCGCTTTTCCAAGATTAAAGAGTTTTCCTTTGTTGACAGCCATCGATAAATTTTCAAGAACCGTGAGTGATGGGGATGTTCCTGCAACCGGATCTTGGTATACTCGTGATATTGTTTTGAACCGTCGGAAATCCTTAATCTTCAGAAGGTTATTTCCCTTGAATCCGATTGCGCCTGCATCGGGTTTGACTTGCCCACACAACATATTGAGCAATGTCGATTTACCACTACCATTTGATCCTATAATAGTAATAAACTCACCATCCTCGACATCCAAACTCAAACTATCGTAAAGAGTTGTCTCCGCCAACGAATTCTTATTGAATTTTTTATGTATATTTTCGAATTGAATCATCAGACAGATGCTCCTTTCCCAAGTAACTTATTGATTAAGATTGCCCCCACAAAGATGACAACCGTTGCCAGTTTCAAGAACTGTGGATCCATATTGAATTTCAGTGCTAAAGCAATAATGAATCGGTAAACAATCGCTCCAAGAATTACCATTGTCGTTTGTTTTAACTTCAGTTTTCCAAAGAGTGTTGTTCCTAAGATGACTGATGATAATCCCAAGACAACCATTCCGGTTCCAAGGGAGATATCAAAGTAGCGTCCTACCGATGCAGCAACACCACCACTAAAGGCAACAATTGCATTCGCAAGCGCTAATCCTAGAATTTTTACCAACCCCACACTGTGACCGAATGTTGTCACAAGATTTGGATTGTCTCCTGTAACTTTCAACAAGTAACCGACGCGTGTTTTTAATAAGCTATCGATTGCGAGTTTAACAACGAGGACCAAAATCACCATAATAATGATTTGGTAATTATCGATTAGAAATGCGGGGGCACCCATATTCTCTAACCATGTGGTTGAGAATATGTTTTCGTATTTGAATAATGGAATGTTTGACTTTCCACCCGCAACCATAAGGTTGATTGAGTACAAGCCAGTCATTACCAAAATTCCACTCAACAGAGCCGTAATGCCAAGTTTTACATGGAAGAATCCCGTAACAACGCCTGCAAGAAATCCTGCAAGTAGGGAAACCAACAACGCCAACCATGGGTTGACACCATCTACAATTAATATCGCACTCACAGCAACACCCAATGGGAATGTTCCATCAACGCTCAAATCAGGAATATCCAATACTTTATAGGACAACATGACCCCCATCGACATAATGCCGTAGAGGAGTCCTTGTACACTTACATCAATTATAAAATCCAACATTTTATCGCACAGCCGCTCTTTCTAAAATACTTTGCGGAATCTCAATTCCAAGTTTCTCCGCCATTTCTTTACTTACTGAGAGTTCCGTATCATCCGAAGTTTGTACGGGAATATCTGCAATATTTTTTCCATCAATTAGAATTTCCTTAATCATAACGCCAGCAATCTTGCCAAGATTGAAGTAGCTTACCGAATCTGACGCGAAGATTCCTTGATCAAATTGACCATCCTCTGCCATAAACACCGGTTTGTTTTGTTTCAATGCTTGTTCAACGACAAGGCCTGTAGCTGTAGCAATCATGTTATCATTCACAATAAACAACGCATCGGAATCTGTTGCAACCTGTGTTGCAGCACTGGCAATCTCACTAGCATTGCTGACACCTTTTTCAAGAACTGACAATCCCAATCCTTGGGCAATTTCTTTAACTTCTATAATTTGATTTTGGCTATTAACCTCACTGGTATTAAATAGAATACCAATCGTTTTCATTTCGGGAAGCATTTCTTGCATCAGTTTCACTTGTTTTTCCAACGGCGGTAAATCACTAACACCCGTTATGTTTCCTTCTGGTTTGGCAATGTTCTCAACAAGCCCCGCGGCTTTCGCGTCTGATACAGCACTGAATATAACAGGAATGTTTGTTCCCTCCACAGCAGTAAGCGCAATTTGAGCGGATGGCGTTGCAATCGCGTAGATTAAATCAACTTTCTCACTCACAAATTGGCTCGCAATAATTGTTGCATTGCTTGCATCTTCATTTGCGTTCTTAACCTCAACCTTGATGCGACCACTAACTCCTGCCTCTTCAAGTCCCTTAACCATTCCATCTAACGAGGCATTGAGTGCTGGATGTTCGCCCCAATTCAATACCCCGACCGTAAACTCTGATTTCTCTTTCGATGCGCACCCTGTTAATACCAGTACCATCATTAATACGATTGCAATTGTCTTTTTCATAATCTATCTCTCCTTATATTAAAACCAACAAAAAAGCCGCTAACTACACGGCTTCAAGTAATGATTGAAATAAGTAAGATTATTCGAGCCCTGTAGATTTTAGTAACACAAAATAGCTAATATCCACACAGGCTATTAACTAATTAACTAAAATAATAGAAGCTCCATTGTTGGGCTTGACTTGAAATGACGTTTGTATTTTTCATATGTTGTTCCCAACCTTTCTGTTACTACAATAGCAAACCTTTTGACGGTATGCAACCCCTAAACACATTTTTGTTGAAAAAGTTTCATTCAACAATGTAAGTTTTCAGATCGTCCGGAACTTCCAGTTTCATTATCTGTGCAACTTCACCATTTATCTTTGTTTCTACTTTACGCGGTAAGTCAATGGATACCGGCTCCCCATTCAATGCCTTGACCATCATTTCGCCAGCCTGACGGCCCAAATCTGTATAACTAATCGAGACACTCGCAAGGATCCCCTCTTCAAATTGTCCGTCTTCGGTTGCATAAACTGGAATTTCAGCTTTTGTAGCCCCATCAACAATCATTGCAGTATTGGACACATTGAGATCATCCGTTATCAAATAGATTGCATCGACTTCGCGCACAAGAGATGGGAGTGCAATCGCCAGTTCTTGAGCATCATTTACCCCACGCTCGACAATTTCAAAACCGCTATTTTCTGACGCCGTCTTTACTTGTTCAATTTGGTACACACCATTGACATCCCCAGTACGGTAAACCATTCCAATGCGTTTCACCTGAGGTGTCAACGTTTGTATTAATGCAAATTGCTCACGATAAGGTGCGACATCACTCACCCCACCTAGTGTCTGCAATTCAATACCCAGTGATGCAGGATCACTTACTGCTCCAAAGACAATGGGTGTGTCCTGCCCTTCAAATACATTAATCACAGCTTGTGTCGCCTGCGTTGTTATTGCGAACACACCGTCTATAGGGTTGTCTGAAAGACTTTGTGCGTTCAACATGAGGGTTGAAGCATCCGCATTGGCATTTTTATATACAACCGCAATGTCGTGCTCTGCCATCACTTGGGCAAACCCCTCATACGTATCTGTTAGTGATGCAAAGTCACCAAACTGAAGTACCCCCACACTTTGCTGTGAGGATGGTGCACACCCTGTGATTATCAATAAAGCAAAAATAATAAATATGTAGCGTTTCATACGACTACCTCCTTCTAGAGAATACAAAAAAAGACCGCGTGTCATACGCGGTCTCCATGAAAAATGTTCAATGAATGCAGTGTGTGCCCAAGCGAAAAGGGCTACATCGTAACCCTAAGATTCAATTCGCTTGTTGCTCCATCGTTGATTATGCATCATTTTTTGCACCTCTGTTGAAAGAACAATACCATACGGTTTGACGAATCGCAAGTCTTAGCGCTCAGCTTTTCGTGAAAGCACACTTTCAGGCAATACAATTCCCAATGTTTTCGCAACATCTTCATTTACATACAAGACTGTTGAATCGGATGTTACGACTGGAATATCTGCTGCTTTCTTACCATTTTTTAAAATATCATTTATAATCGTTCCAGCTTCACGCCCTAAAGCGTGGTAGCTTAATGATTCCGTTGCTAGCAACCCCTCGTCAAATTGACCATCTTCTGATGCGAAGACAGGAAGTTTAGCTGTATTGGCAACATCGACAATGGATGCCATCGCAGCAACAACCATATTATCTGTAATGTTGTAGAAAGCATCCACTTCAGATGATAATTGTTGCGCAGCTAATGTGATATCTTGGACATTGGATACGCCTTTGACAACAATTTCCAAGCCCAGTTCGCCAGCTACCGATTGTAACACTTCAATTTGAACCATGGAATTCACTTCACCAACATTATAAACAACGCCAATTTTCTTCGCATTTGGCAGAATCTCTTTAACAATACTTAATTGTTTTTTTGCCGGTGAGATATCACTGACACCAGTGACATTGCGACCGGGTTTCTCCATCGTTTCCACAAGGTCTGCTGCCACAGGATCGGTTACTGCATTAAAAACTACTGGAATTCCAGCGGCCTCAGCGGCATTGTATGCAGATTGAGCTGCGTTGGTTCCAATTGCGTAGATTACATCAACTTTATCGTTGACAAATTTATTTGCCATCATATCCGCATTGGTTAGATCCCCTTGCGCATTTTGTAAATCAACAACATAATTCTCTTCACCGACTAATTCATTTAGCATCTCGACCATCCCATTGTAGGTCGCATCCAACGATGGGTGTTCTGCAAGCTGCAGGACCCCAATCTTCAATTTATCCCCATTTCCGTTTGACCCACATCCTGTGAGTACCATCAACAACACCAGTAACGCTACAATTGTTTTTTTCATAATTTCCTCCTTGCAAATAAAAAGCCTTGTCTCGACAAGGCTGTATCCTAAGGAAATACTGAATGAGCCAAGTCGATTTAACCAATAGAAAGTGGTTAATCTCGTTGGCGAAATTAACCGATTATCTAAAGAAAAAGAAAAAGCTCTTATTTGTTCTTATTAAAATGTTGGTCATTGTAAACACCAACCTTTCTAAAGCAACAATATCACAGTCAAATATCATTTACAATCATTTTCATGAAATTGTTGAAATTTCTTTCATTGTTAGTGATATACTGTTACATATAGAAAATAGAAACAGGGAGAATATTATGTATACATGGTCACTCGATGATTTATATAAAGGGTATGATGCATCATTCGACAATGATGTAGCAGCTCTAGAAGTTGCAATAAAGGATATGAACGCTCGCGCAGAGTCACTTTCCACTGCACAAGATTTGGAATTATGGTTGGTAGAAGAAGCAAAACTAACCACACTTGCGCAGTCGTTATTAAGTTTTGTCTCACTGAGCATGGCAACAAATGCTCTTGATGAAGTAAGCAGTGCAAAGTATGGCTTATTACAAAGTATGATGAGCAATACCTCACGTCCTTACGCATTATTCAAGCAGTTCTTAGCACAACACAAATCAGATTTTCCAGCTTGGGTTGCAAACAGTCCCCTCATTAAGGAACATGAATTCATCTTGCAAGAAATCATTGATCAAAGCGAATTTAACTTAAGTGAAGATGTGGAAGATGTCATTTCAAAAATGCGTATCAATGCTTCCTCAAACTGGAATAAGCTCCAAGGACATTTAACATCACTCACAACGATCGACTTGAACGGCGAAACGCAAACACTTTCATCCATTCGAAACTTGGCGTACAGCTCCGATCCAACCGTACGTAAAGATGCTTATGAGAAAGAACTTGAACTTTATACTAAGATTGATGACGCCGTTGCGTTTGCACTAAATAGTATTAAGGGAGAAGTTAACATCTTGTCCACATTACGCGGATACGAAAGTGCCCTTGACAAGACATTAATGGACTCAAGAATGTCCAAAAAGACATTGGATGCATTGTTGGGAGCAATTGAGGCTTACCTACCAACTTTCCGTAAGTACTTCAAACACAAAGCCAAATTATTTGGACATGCAGATGGGTTGCCTTGGTATGATCTCTTCGCACCATTTGAAACCGCAAACCCCAAAACATACTCAGTTGAAGAATCACGCGAGATGATAATTGAGAGCTTCAGTGACTTCTCCAATGACCTCGCTGATATGGCAAAGCGCGCTTACGATGATCGATGGATTGATTTTCTACCTCGAGAAGGAAAACGTTCAGGAGCATTTTGTTCTAACCAACCGCAAATTAAACAAAGCCGCGTCTTAACTAACTTTGATGGTTCAATCTCAGACATTGTAACCATTGCCCACGAACTTGGACATGCGTATCATGGAATGATGATTGAAGACCTCTCGATACTGAATACCGATTACACGATGCCTGTCGCTGAGACAGCATCAACATTCTGCGAGAATGTCGTTCTGAACGCCGCTTTAAAAACCGCAAGTGATGAGGAAAAACTTGTCTTAATTGAAAACTCAATCTCTGACTTGGCGCAAATTACCGTCGACATCTTATCCCGCTATAAATTCGAAACTGAAGTCTTTGAACGTCGCAAACACGAATTTCTTTATGTAAATGATTTAAAACAAATCATGATTGACGCACAATTAGCTACCTATGGTGACGGTCTTGATGCAAACGTACTTCATCCATACATGTGGCTCAACAAAGGACACTATTACAGTGGTGGACTCAGCTATTACAACTTCCCGTATGCGTTTGGTGGCCTCTTCGCACTGGGACTCTATGGAAAATTCCAAGCAGAGGGTGCATCTTTTGTACCGAAATATCAAGCACTTCTCAAAGCAACTACCACCGCAAGTTGTGAAGATGTCGCTGCAATGGCAGGCATCGATGTTACTTCACAAGCATTCTGGGAATCCAGTCTTGATGTTGTAGCAAAACGCATCGATGACTTTATTTCACTGACATCAACATTATAATGCCAAAGGGTTACGACACAGTTGTCGTAACCCTCTTTTTATAATTTTGCATGTGCCTCTTTCTTCTTATAGAGATAAACACCACCACCAGTAAGGGCAATAACCCCAAAACCTACCAGCATTGATGCATTGCTTGGCTCCACTTTGGTTGCTTTGACAGGAATTTTGTACTTATTCCCTTTGATTTCAAAGTTCAGTTCATGGGTTACACCCATTTCACTCTCTATAGGTGTTATTGTAAATCCATTGTCAAACTCTAGTGTTTTACCATTTATGACGATGCGATAACCAATGCTCCGTTCCAACGGAACATCTTTGTCATACGGGATATTTACAACACCATCTTGCAAGGTTATTTCTGTTTCTTCACTCACAAGGGTTGATTCAAGAGCTAGCGATCGGTTCAACAGGGTGTCATTATCTCCAAGTACAAACACTGTGTAAACATGTACCATCTCTTTTGATTGATCCTCTGAAATAACCTTAACTGAAACATCATTGTCAACGAATGGCATTAATGCATCGAGACCTTCAACTGACGCTTTTGCACCACTGTTCTTGGTTATGCTCGTAAAGTTCAAAGCATCCTCAGGATTAATCACGACAGATCTACCAATAATTAGGGAAATATCATTCAATCGCGCGATCTCAATGGCTGTGTTCTCCAAGCGAACTTTTTCATCAGCGGCCGCTTTTTCTGCTTCTGCTTTCTCTCTGGCAGCTTGCAATTCGGCAGCTTCAATTTCTTTAGCAAGCTCTTCAGATTCTTTAGCGGCTTGTTCCAGTTTAGCAGCCGTTGGACCTGCCGCTTCATAAGCACCATACGATTCACCTGTACTTGGCAATGCCTGTTCGGTTACCGCACAAGGATTATCATAACCAAGGCTACCCCACTCGGTACCATCCCGAATCATGCTGTGCTGCGTAATGCCAGTGACCATCACCTTGATGTCCAAACGTTTCACCTCTACAATTGGTGATGCTTGCACTTTTTAATTTTCCAGATGTCGCACTGATCGGTGTCACTACTGCCACCAAAACCAATCCAACAACACATAATCTCGTCCATATTCTTTTCATACTTTCCCTTCGTGCATCTTCATGTCATTTGAACATATCATGAAGTATTAGCGTAAACAATGGTTGACTTGAAGAAGTTCATGTAAATGTAATGTTATGTTCTATTTACGCCCTATAATCCCTGTATTATTAATGATTCCTTAATAATATTATGTAAACGTATCGAAGTAAATTTCATTCATAAATGAAAAAAACATGCCTGAAGGCATGTTCATTTGCGATTTGACTCATCAGATTTCTTTGATTCCTGGCTTCGTTTTACAAGCCACAAGCTTGCCAACCCAATTAAACCACCTATCAAAAGAATAAATATCGGAGCACTACTTGGTTCCTGTGTTGCGATTTCGATTGCTCTCATCATTGGTGTCCTCCCTGACAGTTTTCGCCTTTAATGAGCGAAAGCATTGTATCAGTAACTATATTTTGCTGTTGTTTCGCCGAAATTGATGCATTACCATCCCCAGCTTGATGTCCATAATTTCCAAATTGACCATGGTTTCCACCCTCAATTGTTATCTCACATAATGATTGTGGTAGATTTGTCCGGTTAGATTCAAATTTTTCACGACTCATAACCATATCATCGCTTCCTGTAAATGTTGCTACAATACCTTTGTAATCATGAATATCACTGGTCGTGTAGCCACCGAGTAGAAACAGTCCCGCAATCTCAGTTGGATGCTTCGCAACATACGAACCCGCCATCGCACCACCTAGAGAATGTCCGATGAGATACCACGTTTTTACCTCAGAGTGTTCAGTTTTAATTGAATCCATCCGATTCGAATCGAGCACCGCAAGATTAAAGGGCATTTTGGCGATAACGACAGTGTAACCCGCTTGTGCCAACGGTTCCATTAGGGGGATGTATGCATACGGGTCAACCTTTGCCCCGGGATACAACACGAATCCTACCAATGCATTATCTCCGTCTGCAAACAACGTTAAGTCAGTCTCATCAATCAACCCAACTTTATCGCTTAGAACAAAGGGTTCAGCGCGGTAATAGTCATTTACGTAATACACCGCATAGCCACCAATCGCAATCAAAAGAAAGGTAATTACAATAAGTATCTTCGATCGTCGCTTCATCAGTTTCAGCACCTCTCATAGTAATCCCATTATAACACGACTCTTAACTTCCTTGTAAAAAAAACAAGACCGAAGTCTTGTTCCGCAATCATAATTAGTTTTTAAGAGAAGGGTGTGATGAAATAGATTGCGTGTCATCCAAGGCAGTTTTGAGACCCTTGTGATTAATGACTGATATCATCATACACCCAAATTTCCGCGTTTTAGTTGATGTTGTTTTAACTTTGTCGTTTTTGTAACAAGCGGAAAAATGTTGCGCTAAAGTCTAGTGTAACATTAAAAAATATAAGAAAACCCACTCGAAAGTGGGTTGATTTGCATATGGCGGAGAACAAGAGATTCGAACTCTCGGAAGCTTGCGCTTCGCCACCTTTCCAAGATGGTGCCTTAAGCCGCTCGGCCAATTCTCCATTTGCTTTATCATTATACATAATAAATGTGTTTAAAACAATGTATAATGTAAATAAATGGAGGTCTACTATGCTTTTATTCAATCGAATCAAAAATTTATCCACGCTATCTGATACGGAACAAAAAATATCACACTATATTTTAGAACACGCGAACAGTGTTACAACAATGTCAATTCAAGAATTAGCTGAAAAGACCTATACCTCACCTGCTACCATTACGCGCTATTGTCGTAAAATGGATACAGAAGGTTTCAGTGATTTCAAAGTACAATTGGCGAAAGAATTGAATGCACATCACGGGATTGAAGGACGCATTCGGGATGATCTCCCTTTCAAAAAAAATCAAACAACAACCGAAATTATCGATAGTATTTTAAATCTTAGCTACCAATCCATGCAAGATACCTACAACTCGTTAAACTTCCAACAATTAAATCAAATTGCGCGAATGATATATGAGGCACCTCATCTCTATCTCTATGGTTCAGGGCAATCCTTAATACTTTGCGAAGATTTCCAGTACAAGCTTTTTAGAATCGAAAAAGACTGTAACTTTGAAAGTAATGTTGGGTTTCAGTTTATGAAGACACATACACAACCTGAAGATAGTATCGCACTCGTAATCTCTTACTACGGTACGGGAATCAATAACCTTCGGATTATGGCATCTCTTAAAGAACGAAATATACCCATAATTCTAATTACCGGACCCAATACCAACCCTCTTTGCGACTATGCAACTGAAGTAGTACATGTTGCACCACAAGAAGAACTCATCACCAAGATGGCATCGTTCTCTTCGCGTACAGCAATTCAGTTAGTTCTCGACTTCATTTATGCTCTCGTCTTTTCATTTGAGTATGAAGATAATCAAGAGCGTATCGAAAGTTCCACACTTTTACCATAAAAAAAACTCAAAAAATTTATTTTGAGTTTTTTTGTGCTTATTTAACGAAGTCCGATGCTTGTTGTCCCGCTTGACGGCCAAAGATGATGATATCTGCAACAGCATTACCACCAATTCTATTTCCACCATGGAGTCCACCCGTTAGTTCACCAGCAGCATAAAGGCCTGGAATAACGTCACCTTTTGTATTAATGACTTCTGTCTTTGTATTAATCTTAACCCCACCCATCGTGTGATGAATACCTGGAGCGATTTTGATTGCGTAGTACTTTGGAGTATCGAGTTTATAGTCCATACCTGTTTCACGTCCGAATTCCGTGTCAACACCACTCTCTACAGCAGCATTCCATGTTGTGAGTGTTGCTTCAAGATTTGCAGCTGGTACACCAATTTTCTCAGCTAATTCTGCAATTGTTGCACCCTCTTCAACTAGGCCTTGCTCTTTATAGTATTCCATTTGCGTTACACGTTTTGCGAGTGCATCATCCGCAATGAGGTAAGAATAGTGTTCAGGGAGATCAATAATTGCTTGTGACACCTTATCGCGTGTTGATAGCTCATTAAAGAAACGGTTTCCTTCTTGGTTTACCAAGATAGCCCCATCACCACGAAGTCCTTCTGTTAGTAGGATTGAATGTTTTTGGTCAACGGTTGGATGAATTTGAATTTCTTTCATATCCACAACAGCTGCACCCAATTTCTCTGCCATCACAATTCCATCTCCGGTTGTACCCGCAGCATTTGTAGTAACATAATTGGCAAGTTCAGGACGTAAGGATGTTACCATCTCTTCGTTGGCACCAAATCCACCCGTAGTTAAGATAACAACTTTACCGGAAATTGTGCGTTCTTTCTCACCATAGAAGACAACTTTTACGCCATCAACTTTATTGTCTTTTTGAATGACTTCTTTAACATCGGCTTGTAAGAATAGAGGGATGTTTCTCTCTTTAACATTACGTGTCAATCCATCAACTAAGTAAGGACCTACCGCTGAACCATCCGCTGGTCGGTGAATACGTTTAACCGATGCACCACCACTGAATGAGATATTATTCAATGTAATTCCCATAGAGTCTAACCAATCAATAGCACCAGCAGAGTTATCAACGAAATAGCGTAGTAACTCAGGATCGTTCATTTCTTTACCACCCTTTAGTGTATCATCGTAGAATGTATCATTTGAATCTTCAATGCCCTGTTCTTTTTGAAATTTAGTTTCTGAAGCATTCATCCCTCCGGATGACTTCAATGTATTACCACCAATAATCGGTGTCTTTTCAAAGACGACAACTTTCGCACCTTGATCATGTGCTTGGATTGCAGCCGCAAGACCTGCTCCACCGGCACCAACAATGATAATGTCATATTCGTCTTCTAAATCCTCAAATGCAGTACCTTCACTTGACACAGATGCTGTTGAGTTTGCATCTGGATCTTCTTTGGGCTCTTCCTTCTTCCCACAGCCTGTGAGAACAAGCATTCCAATCAGTAAAACTAACCATAATTTCTTCATATAATTTCCTCCTCAGGTTATTATCGCAAGTGAAGGAAACGGGTGCGTACTTATTTACGGTATTCGAACTGAATTTCATCATTTTCTAGCAAATTATTTATCATTTTTAACAATTACGTGAAAACAATCACGAAATTCACGAAAGTCGCGGGTTGTTGATAAAAAAGAGTCAGACAGGAATGTCCAACTCTATTAAAGGTATGTGTTTATCGCGACATAAACTCGACAATAAACTTATAAACACCATTATTTCCGTTTGTATCCGTAACGTAATCCGCAACGGCTTTAACATTGGCTGTTGCGTTCTTCATGGCAACACCCATACCCGTTCCTGCAACCATCGAAATGTCATTATCATTATCACCAAATGACATAACTTCTTGCAAGCTTATACCATGACGATTCAAATACCACTCTATACCAACGCATTTATTAACGCGTGGGTCCATGAATTCGATCAGATCGACTTGTGATTTGAATACTTGATAACTAGGATCTGGGTGCTCACGGTCGTACTCAGCAATGCACTCCAATATCTCAGGTGTGCCACTGAAGATAATTTTGGGGTGAATCTCTTTCACAACTTCCAACATATCGACCTTTCTGACATCCATAAATGCACTAACGATATCTGTATAGGCGTCTAACTTATCAACATACATGATCTCACCTTGGGTAAGAATTGCATTACCATTACAATGACGACCGATTTTTATGATTTCTTTGACCTTTTCTCCTGAGAGAGGAAACTGGTTGTGTATTTCTCCTGTGCGGTAGTCGTGCACTTCGCCGCCATTTTCAAAGACCGCAAAATCAAAAAGCGTCTTGAGATGCGGAATTGTTGAGACAGCAGAACTGTACGGCCGACCCGTTGCAATTCCAAAGTGGTATCCTTTTGATCGCACTAAGTGTACAAGGTCTTCCGTTTCTTTGGGCAATTCATGCATTTCGTTGAGCAGTGTACCATCCAAATCAGCAACAAATACTTTCATAATTACATCCTTTCTAAATAAAACAGTAGGCATTACACCTACTGTATCATAATTATTGCGGAATATATGTAACGCCTCCAGCTTCAAGTTTTGCAATTACATCTGCAAATTGAGGAAGATGTTCTTTATGAGCAACAAGCATTTCATTCAACAAGTCTTTTGTATATGTTCCACTTTGTACAAGTGGGTTGATTGTGAACGCTTGGATTGCTGTATTGTAACTACCAGTAACAGCAGCATCAATAACGACTTCTTCCATTGCTTTCATCAATTGTAATTGTCCACGTGCAGCAGGTGGGAAAGTTCCCCAATTAAATGGTTCTGCACCGTGTGATGTAATGACAGATGTTACCTCAACGACACAGTCGTATGGTAAATCCGTAATGGTTCCGTTGTTTTGTGTACTTACAGTCATGACAGTACGGGAATCATTATGAATGGATGAAATGATTTCACATGCTGCATCGGAGTAGTGTGCACCCCCACGTTTTGTAAGTTGTTCTGGTTTGTAATCCAATGCTGGGTCTTTGTAAAGTTCAAAGAGTTCTTCTTCTGTTGCTTTAACTGTTTCAGCACGTGATTTGTGTTCTTTCCAGTTTTGTTGGTTTTCTTCAAGCATCTCACGTTCTACATAGTAGTAACGGTGGTAAGGACATGGTAACATGCCTAAATCCTTAAGTTGTTCGTAGGTGTAATCGATCGGCGCAATGTTTGCAACTTCGGAACGTTGTGCTTTTACATACTCACTGTTTGGATCATACAAGGTATCAATCAGTTTATCAGTAACTTCTGATCCATCTTTATCCCATACACGGTGCCAGTGGAAGTGGTTTAATCCTGCAAATTTTTCGAATAGAACATTGGCTTCTTTATCATATCCCATTGCTTCATGGTTTGATTTTGTTGCCCCTACCGGAATATTGCAAAGTCCAATGGTTCGTTTCCATCCACCCACTTTAATCGCAGCTTCGGTAACCATACCTGCTGGGTTTGTGAAGTCGATAAGCCATGCATTGGGAGCCAATTCTTCCATATCTTTAATAATATCTAAAATTACCGGAATTGTACGGAATGCTTTAAAGATTCCACCTGCTCCATTGGTCTCTTGTCCTAAAAGTCCATATTTCCCAGGAATTCTTTCATCTTTAACACGTGCATTCAACTGACCAACTCGGAATTGTGTTGTAACAAAATCCGCATCTTTTAATGCCTCGCGACGGTCTGTGGTGAGGAATACCTTCCAGTCAAGTCCAGCAGCTTTAACCATACGTTGAGCCATAGCACCAACAATTTCAAGTTTCTCACGACCTTCTTCAACGTCAACTAACCACAGTTCACTAATATCTAATTTATCTTTACGGTTGATGAACCCTTCCATCAATTCTGGGGTATAGCTTGAACCACCACCAATCGTAACAATTTTAACTTTTTTACTCATGATATTTCCTCCTTATTTGATAATATTGTACCTACAAATTAAATAAGTTACAATGAATTTAGCGAAACAGGGTGTTTTTTTCATGAAACGCTTACATTTATACTTTCGATGAAATAAATTACCGTGGGATTGTGCTATTATTAATTGAGGAGGAACTACCATGCAAAAAATATTACTGGGAACTTACACACGTCGTATCAGTGAGGGAATCTATTCCATAGATCTTGATCCGACAACAAAAACATTGAAAAATTTGGACCTTGTCACAAAGGTTCAAAATGCAACTTACTTGGATTTTGATGAGAGTACACAAACACTTTACAGCGTCTACCAAGATGATAAACTTGGCGGTATTGCTGTTTGGGACTACAAAGACGGGAAAGCGACACTCGATTACACACGTGTTGATGAAGGTGTCCAACCCTGCTATGTGAGCTATCACCCCGCCGAAGCTTCAATTTATGAAGCAAACTATCATGATGGTTCGGTAACAGTCACACGCAATCGCAAGAAAGATAAAGTTATTGAATACAAAACGGGATCACATGCTCATTTTATTGATTTTGATCCTAAAACTGATAACGTCTTTGTATGTGACTTGGGTACGGACACGGTTCACAAATACCAACTCATGAATGAAATCGCAACATACAAAACAACACCAGGAATGGGACCACGTCATATTGCATTCCATCCGACTGCACCTATTTTATATGTATTTGGTGAATTGAATAACACGATTGAAGTTGTTCGCGATGATGAGTTTGATCTTGTATTGTTACAAGCTATTTCAACACTTCCTGAAGGATTTGATGGCAAAAGTGGTGGTGCAGCGATTCGCATAAGCGATGATGGGCGCTATGTCTATGCATCCAATCGTGGTCATGATTCCATTGCAGTCTTCGCAGTCAACGATGACTTCACACTGACATTCTTGGAAACTGTTTCCACAGAAGGCGAACATCCCCGCGATTTTGCAATAAGTCCTGATCAAAAATTCATGGTAGTAGCCAATTTAATGACCGATAACTTAACACTGTTTGCACGTGATGAAGCAACCGGTTTATTATCATTATTAGAGAAAGGTATTTTCGCACCTGAAGTTGTGTGCGTAAAATTCATAGGAGAATAACATGTATCTCGGTATCGATATTGGGGGTTCAACAATTAAATATGCCCACGTAAATGCAGATTTGAAAGTTGTTAAAGAGTGGACTATTGATACATTTGAAGTTACTTCTGCTAAAGCATTCTACGATGCTTTGGTTGAGGAAATGGGTGATTTGTCTGGCATCAAAGAAATTGCCATCTCTGCACCCGGAGTCATTGCGGATGATTCAACGGTAACATCCATTGCTGCAGCTAAGGTTGCAATTATGTTTGAAACAAATGTGAATGAGGAAGTTAGCAAGCGTACGAATATGCGTGTTACAACCGTAAATGATGCAAAAGCTGCTGGCTATGCTGAATACAGTATGGGTGCAGCACGTGGAACAAAGAGTTCAATCGCATATATCATTGGTACTGGCATCGGTGGTAGCCTTATTTATAATGGCGAAATCATTAATGGCATCGATGGTTACGGAGGAGAACTTTCGCGGACACCCATTATGATGGCCGATGGTTCAATTAAAGTTGGTGCACAGTTGTGCTCTGCATCCGGTCTTATTTATCAATACAATGAACGTGCAAATGCTGATGTGAAATCAGCACGTGAGGTGTTTGACAAATTTCATGCAGACGATCCCGTTGCAATTGAAGTTATGAATGCTTGGGTCAACTATATTGTCATCGCTTTGGTGCAACTTGTTTCCGTATTCAATCCCGATGTTATCTGTATTGGTGGTGGTGTAACGCAAGACGATAGTTTGGTACCCCGTATTCAAGCGGTATTTGACCACTACTCAGCCCTTGTATTTGGACAACCAGCGTGTACAACCCGCTTGGTACGATGTGAGTTCTTAACAAACTCCAACTTACTTGGTGCCGTCTTAAAAGCACACGAAACTGAATAAAAGAAAAGAAAACGCGAATGCATGCTGTTTAAATTAACAAGCTGCATTCGCGTTTTTTTAACGTTCTTTGAGTGCGGAAATAACAAGTGGTAAATATTCATGCAAATCGGGTGGACGTCGTCCCGAAATAATGTTGCCATCTGCAATCGCGGCTTCATTCACCCACTCTGCACCTGCATACATGAGATCATGTTTTATTCCCGGTGTACTCGTCACTTTACGACCCTTTAAGATACCTGCCGATGAAAGTACCCAACCTGCATGACAGATTTGCCCAATTACACGGTCGTGTTCGTCCATGTAACGCACGAAATCCAATACCGCATCGATACGGCGCAGATAATCCGGAGCCCATCCACCAGGGACCATCAGTCCATCATATTGACTGATATCGACCTCATCAAAAGCATGAGTACTGGTGACTGTAAGTCCATACTTCCCTTTATAAGGAGCATCTTTCAACTCTGCTGCAATATCAACAATTGCACCTGCCTCTCGCAAGCGAATAATGGGATACCACAATTCTAAATCATCGTAATCGGCACTCACTATCGTTAAAACACGTTTTCCTTTTAGTTCCATTTCTTCACCTCACATCTTCTTTTAAATTATAGCATAGGATTCCAATATACCCTTCCCTAATGATTATGGTAGAATGAGAGTGATAACAATGGAGGTAATTTATGTTTTATATCGGATGTCACTTATCATTTTCGAAAGGCTACGAAGCATTGGGTAAAGAAGCCCTTGCTGTAGGAGCAAATACGTTCCAGTTCTTTACACGCAGCCCACGTGGTGGTAAGGCAAAACCCCTTAATCTTGATGATGTCGAGAAACTCAATGTCATTATAAAGGAAAACAATTTCAAACACATTCTCGCCCATGCGCCATATACATTGAATGCATGTAGCGACAAGGATTATACACGCACCTATGCGGAAGAAGTGATGCGTGATGATATCTATCGTATGAGTTTCATCAAGGGCAGTCTCTACAATTTCCACCCCGGAAGTCATGTTGGCCAAGGTGTTGAGCCCGCTGTAGAGATGATTGCAGGCATGTTGAACCGTGTTCTTGATCCCAATCAAGAAACAATCGTTCTACTCGAGACAATGGCAGGAAAAGGCTCTGAAGTCGGACGAACATTTGAAGAAATACAAGCAATCATCGAACGCGTTGAAGTCAAAGAAAAAATTGGCGTTTGCTGGGACACGTGTCATATTTATGATGCCGGTTACGATATTGTGAATGATCTCGACGGTGTTATTCAAGAATTTGATCGCATTGTTGGATTGGATAAACTCCATGCCATTCATATTAATGATAGTAAGAACCCTTTTAATTCTCATAAGGATCGTCATGAAAAAATTGGCCAGGGTTCAATCGGTCTCGAAACATTCGTAAATATCATCAACCACCCTAAACTTCGTCACTTACCATTCTACCTAGAAACACCCCAAGACGATGACGAAGGTTACGCCCAAGAGATTGCTTTATTACGCTCAAATCGCAAATAATGCAACTTAGCAAGTGATTCTTACAACTTGCACCCAATATCTTAACTTTTTTGGATACTTTGATATTATTGAGTCAGGAGGTGAGCCCGTGAAGATTCGTATCCTTGAGAATCCGGATTTAGAAGAAGATATCATCATCGAATATCGTGAGCTCACCCCAGAGATTGAGTCCATGATTCAGAAATTGCAGAGTCAAGAGATTTTAGTCGAAGAACGTGGCAATGAACATGCCATCGATCTTAATCGCATTCTCTTCTTCGAAACTGAGGTTGATAATGTATATGCACATACACAGCAAAAATCGTATCGTACGAAGTACCGCTTGTATGAGCTTGAAGCATTACTCCCCAACAATTTTATGCGTATCTCTAAATCAACGATTGTGAATACACAACACATCGCATCCATTGAGCGTAACCTAACCTCATCACGATGCATTCAATTCTTCGATACTCACAAAGTATCGTATGTTTCAAGAATGTATTTCTCACTCTTGAAAAAGAAACTCGATGAAAGGAGTTTATGATGAAAAAAAGAAATCTATTTTGGGGCCTATTCTTTACAGTAATAGCTGTCGCCCTATTTGGTCAAATGTTTAACTTCTTCACACTGGGAACAAGTGTCTTTAACTTATTCTTAACCGCACTGCTTGTTATTTTTGCCATCAGCAATCTACCAAGCTTGAATTTTTTCGGGATTGTCATGCCGCTAACATATGCATTGTACATAAACAGCAAGTTCTTTAACTTTGATCCTAGTTTTTGGCAAATGACATTTGCGGGATTGCTCTTGAGCATTGGATTGCAAATGATATTCAAACGCCCTCGAGTACGTGTCTTCAAATATAACGATTACAACGACTACGACTATAGTAACCGTAGTGAAGATAACTTTGGCTATTCAAAAAAAAATGACGACTTCGTAGAAGCCAGTTTTACTGAGACCAATTCTGACTCCAGTGGAGAAAAGGATTCCCGCGCAACCTACGAAGAAGATTCCAACAACGAAAAGGTTCGTATTAGTGCAAACTTTACCGACCGAACACGTTACGTACGATCCACTAATTTTACGGATGGGTCCATTGAAAATAACTTTGGCTCGCTTCGTGTATACTTTGATCAATCAACATTTAATAGAAACGGTTCTAAGCTTTATGTCGACTGTAACTTCGGTCAAATCGTCCTGTATCTTCCTTCCGATCTGAATGTCATTAACAATGTATCAACAACACTGGGTGGTATCGATGATGACTTCAACAGAGCTCACAAAGATGGCCCAACTTTAACCATTTATGGTGATGTCTCCTTTGGTAATCTTAAGATTATTTTCATCTAAAATAGAGCGATTTATTTCGCTCTATTTTTTTAAACTTTTGTTTCTAAAAACTATTGCCTTTTACGACAATGGTTGTTATAATCTATAAGCATTACATATGAATGCGGGCGTGGTGAAATTGGCAGACACACTAGACTTAGGATCTAGCGCCTATGGCATGGAGGTTCGAGTCCTCTCGCCCGCACCAAACTTTAATTTAACCATCATTTAATGATGGTTTTTATTTTAATAGATATACGAAGGAGTAGCTCATGAAAACTCGTCCACACCTTACAGACCAACTATCACCTAAAGAATTCCTTGACTTCTATTACCTTAAAGAGGAGCTTGTTGATTTTTGCCGCAGGAACGGATTGCAAACTAGTGGTGGCAAGCTAGAAATAACACACCGCATTGAAGTATTTTTACGAACCGGCGAGCACACTCAAAAGTCATGTAAGTCATCTCAAAATCTTGTAACAAACCTTAACTTGGACTCCCTAATCGAAGAAAATATAAAATGCTCCGAAATTCATCGAGCATTCTTTAAAGAACAATTGGGCACTACTTTTTCCTTTAATGTAGCATTTCAAACCTGGCTAAAAAGCAATGCAGGTAAAACATATCAAGATGCTTGTGCTGCTTACACAAGGATAAAAGCAGAGAAAAGAGTGACGAAAACAACAATTGATAAACAGTTCGAATATAACACCTACATTCGCGACTTCTTTGCTGATAATAATGATTATAGCTTAAATGATGCTATCCAATGTTGGAAATATAAAAAATCATTGCCTGGTCTCAATAAGTATGATGTCAATGATTTAGTGGTTCTGACTAAATGAACATTTAAGGATCGCAAAGATAAAAATTAATTTTGCTTCGAGATTTAATAACATTGAGATTATTTTGTTCTCAATACTGATTAGCCGCTTGTTAGATTATTACGTTACTATATTATGCATAGAACCTCCACTTAATTTAGCAGAGGTTCTATTTTGTTTTTACGATATGTTCTTTGGCATTCTCAATTGTATTCAGATAATCTGCGTTAAAGGGTTCAATAAGCAGTTTATCCAATTGTGCCTCAATGGACCATAAAACCATTTGTTCAGCTTTGTGTTCGAAACATGCCACATTTTCACTAACACGATAACATAAATTGTAGAGTACAAGCGTTTCCTCTTTTGTTAACGTAATTGTTATCTTTTCCATAATAGTATACTCCTTTAATCTATCACTCAGGCATTACTCATAATCAAACTATCGTTAACATGCCATGGCATATCAACGATAGTTCCGAATTACACTTGGGTGCTCACTTCCGCAAATTTTCAACCAAACCAATAAGGTATCCAACACCAAGCAATAGTAGAACTAATACTGCAGGAATCACTACAAATACCATCGTTGATAACTGATTACTCGAATTATACTCACCATAGCTACTGTACAAGAACAAGGTGATTATCGCAAAGACAAACGGGGAAACATGCATAATTTTTTTCATTGAAGCTACCCAACCCTTCTCATAAGTAAATTATACATAATTTACTACTCATTGTATATTACCCACTTGCAATCATAGTACGTTAGCAAATAGCCATGGTTAAAAATAATACGATGACTGACTATTAAGCTATCAGCTAATGAATTCGTAAATTTAATACGCTATATTTGTATTGTCAGTACCAAAGGAGCGTAGTTTATGACAAGGTTAGATCTGAAAAAACTTGGTGTGGTTTTGTATCAGTTGCGTATTGAATCATCGATGACACTACGTGGGGTTGCTGATCAAATGAGCATCACACACAAGTCAGTTCAGTTTTGGGAACAAGGCGTAAACGAAATAAAACTTTCAAAGTTCATTGAACTTTGCGCTCTCTATGACACAACACCGGATAGAGTTTTAGAAAGAGCGAATCTGATTGTATCTGATTAAGTACAGAGATTCCTTTATCTTATCTATCCGTGTCTTAACATAGATGTACATTACTATTGGAGGAGGACAATTTCAAAGCACAGGGCCAAGCCCCAAATTGTAATTAAATCAAACAAATCATTATATATGTACGATGTGTACAATGGAGGAAGAAATGATAGAACAAAATAACAAAGATTTAGAACAACTTACACAAGGTAATGAAAAGAAGCCTTTTTATAAGAAAGCATGGTTCATTGCTCTTGTTGCTTTCGTCGTAATCGGTGGTATCGGTAATGCCCTTGGAACGGGAAATGACAAGAAAGACGATAAAAAACCAGAAACAAACGAAACTGCGAACAATAACGATAAAGATAAAGAAGCTGAGAAAGAAAAAGAAGACGCGAAGGAAAAAGAGAAAGACAAACAAAAAGAACCTGGATTTGGTAGCGTTGTTGAATTTGATGGGTTGGAGATTAAATTTAACGAAGGCTACGAATTTACTGTTCTTGAAAACCAATTCTCTGAATTAAATGGTGCTGAAGTCATTAAAATCCCCGTAACAGTAAAGAATGTGTCCAAAGAGGTTAATGGTCTCAATAGCTTCAGTGTTGATGTATATGGTCCACAAGGCGTAACACTAAGTTCTGTTTATCACTACTTCTCAGATGCAGAAGATAACGATGTTTACTCAATTGCTGGCATCAAAGCATTGCGTCCTGATGTTGAAGTTAGTGCATTCATGCATGTACTTTATGATGGCGATGGTGACTACTTCATCTCATTTGATAACTTCTTGAAACGTGTAGAAGTCAAACTAAATATTAAAAAATAAAACTGAACCCCGCAAAGATTCTTACGTGTCACTTGCGGGGTTATTTTTACTTTTGCTCGGAAAATTTAAAACAATCAATCATTTCTCGATGCACTTCTGATATGGTCTTTCCTGCCATCATAACAGCATAGTTAACGGTCTTCATTGAGAGATTACCAACCTCAATGCGATTCAGTACTCCTGATTCAAGCAATGGTTTTACAAAGGGTTCAGGAAGGACGGTAACACCCAAGCCACTCTGTACAGACTGGGTCAATACCTCAGTGTTGATGCTTTCAATAAATGGTACGACTTCAATACCAATTTGATGTGTTGCCTCATCAAAACAGTCACGTAGCGTACTGCCCTTCTCTCGAAGTAGAAAAGGCGTATTAAGTAGAAACTCTCGCAACGGTAATGTCTGTAGTTCCTGTATCATCTTCGGCTTGCCAACAATATACAACTTATACTGTGAGAGAACTTCTTGATAGTATGATACATTGGATTCAAAACCTTCAGTAAAAGCGATGTCTATTTCACCGGAATTAAGTCTTTCTTGTATTTGTTTCACATTCTCACAGTATATTTTCAAAGGAGTATCTGCATACTTTTTGCGAAATGACGTGATTGCAGGATCAAGAGAGTTTGCTGCGATGGTTAAACTTACACCAATGCGTAAAGGCACAGATTCAACTCCTGTTGACTTAAAGTTCTCCAACGCAACATAATCCGCCATCAGTTGCATTGCTTTAATCCTAAACACCCTTCCTGACTCATTAAGACTGAGTTTGTTATTAATGCGATCAAACAGTTGAATTCCAATTGCCTCCTCTAGTTCGCGAATTGTTTTTGATATCGCCGGTTGCGATAGATATAACATTTGCGCTGTCTTTGTGATTGACAAGGATTCACTGACAGCGAGGAATATTTCAAGTTGTCTCATATTCATAAGTATCATAACCTTTCAGTTATAATAAGTTTACTATATATGTATTTTTAGTCAATGTATATTCTTGCTATACTCATGCATAGGAGGAATTCGAATGAATAAAAATATCAAACTATTTAAAGTCTATTTAATGGCTGGATCATTTACTTTCTCAGGAGGTATGGCAATGCTCCCACTTGTAGAACGCGAACTTTGCGATAAACACAATCTTATGGATAAGCAGACGCTGTACGAATATTCAGCTTTAGCGCAAACGTTTCCAGGTGTGATTGCATTGAATAATGCCTGTTTCGTTGGCAAGAAAATTAATGGAACATCAGGAATGATTGCAGCTGGATTGGGGGCAATATTTCCTGCCTATGTGCTCATGTCAATTGCGACCGTTCTGTATCAACTCCTACCGCAAGAAGGGATCATGCTGAGTGTTCTTGCCGGAATTCGCGCAACCTCTACAGCGTTTCTATTTACTGCCGCATTGGGTGTCGCCAAACACAGTCTAAAAACCACGCTGCAGATTGTTGTCGCAATCCTTTGCTTTGGTCTCACAGTCCTCAATCTTGTCAGCGCTCCATTACTTATTGCTGCTGCAGGCATTATAGGATTTGTGCTTATCTTAGTCAAAAAGGAGCCAACATGCTTATAGCAATGTTTCTTACCTTTCTTAAGATTGGATTTCTTGGGTTTGGTGGAGGTTATGCCATGCTGTCTCTAATTTATGAGGAATCACAAGTGTTTGGGATGACAGCAGCGCAGTTTGCCGACCTTAATGTACTCGATGGATTAATACCTGGTCCCATCGCAATCAACTCTGCAACGTATGTAGGACAGATGTATGGTGGGTACATCATGGCACTGGTCACAACATTGGCAGTTAGCATTCCATCGCTTGTCTTTGTTCCCATATTTATGAAGTACGAACAAACCATTCAAGAAAATAGATTTCTTAACAGTGTTCTTGAACACATTAAATCAGCATCAGTTGGACTTATCTTTGCCGTTGGCTTTATTCTTCTTCTCTCAAGTGCATTCGGAATTGAGTCAATGAATGCGTGGCGAAATATTGAAATTAACTGGAAATCACTTTTAATCATTTTTGGTGTTTTCACCATACACTATAAATACGATACAAACCCCATTCTCTTAATTGTACTTGCTGGGATCTTGGGTGGAATAATGCATGTCTTTTAATTTTACTTTTTGATACCAACATGATACTATTTCAAAAACACATTGCGGAGGGATCATGAAGTATTATCTTATATTTGTAATCTGTTTAAGTATACTCGCCACCTTACTCATGAGACTCGATAAACGCAACGCAACACAACATCGCATGCGAATCTCAGAAATCACCTTTGTATATCTTGCTTTCTTAGGGGGCTTTCCTGGAATTCTAATGGGTGGTACGCTCTTTCATCACAAAACAAAGAAGCGCACTTTCCAACTGAAAATCATCTTTGCTGCCCTGCTTCATGGTGCGCTTGCGTATTCCCTATTGAGTCTAAAATAAAGAGAGTCTCACCTTCTTACGAAGCGTGAGACTCTCTTTACTAAAATCCGCGTCCTTTACCACCATGTGTTCGTCCAGAACTTGAACGATGGGTTGTACTGCGTGGTGCACTAGATCGTGAACGGGTAGCACTACTCGAACGATACGTGGCTCTTGGAAGTGGAGAATATGCAGATGAAGTATTCGTATCAATCAATTCAGTCTCTGCTTCCCCAGGCATGTACTCCGCGTTATAATGGGATGCAAGATTAAATCCTGGGATTGTGGGATTGTATTTCTTAGTGAGTGAGCGCCGTCTAAAGAAGGCAATAATTCCGCCTGTCGCGGCTCCTCCAAGAGTGGTTGTAATAGGGTCAACTTCCTCTTTTACTTTTTCAGGAAACGTATTTGATCCATCATCAAATCCGAGTTCTACAAATGTTCCAATATCAGTGAGCGCAATTTGAAAGGCATCTGTATACTTGGCTTTTGAAACTTTCGGTGTCATATGATCAAGAATTCTGTCCAACCGTTCATCAGAAAGATAATTAATCATACGTCCTGTTGTAGAAATATAGACCATACGGTTATCCATGTCTACAAGAATTAATGCACCTGAGTAATCACTTCCAATACCATAACCATTGTAGTCATAATAATCATCCGCATAGGCTTCTGATGTTTTCCCTTGAGCATCATTGGTTGTAACAATTACAAGATCCATATTATGGTGCTTGATAAATGCCTCAACTTCAGCCTGAAGTGTTGCGACATCTGATTCTGTGATAATTCTTGCATCATCGATGACACGAACCCCATCATCAGCTTGAGTTTCGGCACGTACAGTATGTGTTGTGAATACAAAAAAAAGACACATAAATAAGAGTGTAAATAGTTTCTTCATTATATCACCGCCACAAGAAAGCCAAGAATTGCCATCGCAGCAATCGTAAGCCATGTTTGTTTTCGTGCTCGTTTTGAATCTAACGGTACACGGCCAAATATTTTACCGGTTTGTCCATTCATCGCAAAGTAATATGGATTATTCTCAAAATCATAGGTGAAGAGCCAAACAGGTAACAATGTATATTCCCACATCGTATCTTCATCACTGATTGCAACATGTTGATTGCTCACTGAATCGAATTGTCTCAATGCATTGACCATGTTAGTTGTTAGCGAATTTCGAACTGATGTACGCGTGGTAGCCTCAAACGCTTCTTTTTCAAACTGACGTTTCTCAGCTAACGTACCTGATAAGTAATCCATTGTAAACGGCTCAGCCGTCTTCAAATCAAACGGGTAGACACCAGTGATAATATCCATTGATTTTTTATCAATTGCTTTAAACACGAGATCATTAAAGTCTAACTTACCGGTACGCTTCACACGATAGGTCTCTGTTGTTGTGTTTACATAATCACCCAGACGAACTGATTTTCTAATGATACCGGTTGTATCAACTTTACCCATTAAATCGCCGGATGCAATCCAAAAAGGTAAGTACACACCTTTCAGTTGTCCCGGAGCCTGACTAACAAAACTCTTCTTTGCATATTTGTATGTTTTTAGCCACGCTGCAAGTTTTGTCTGTGCGGTCGCTTCATCAATACTAAAAGGAATGATTTTATCGGGGCAAAGTCCCCAGTGACTCTTCCTGTTAGCACAACAGGATTGTGACAATATACACAGGTTGTTGATGTCATCGTGGCATCGCAAATTACTTCAGCACCGCAGTTATCGCAATTGTATTGCTCAACTGCCTGTGCGTAAGCTTCTTTAACAGCACTTGATGTCGAAGATTTCGTATTTTTCGGTTCCACAGATTCATGGGATAGTTCCTCGACAGTAAAAGTGGAATTGCAAAAATCGCAGTCAAACGTGTTGGTGGCAGGATTAAAGATTAACCCTGCCGAACAGTTTGGGCACTTATTTGTATAGGTTGCCATATTATGCGAGGCTAGTTCCGCAATTTGAGCAGAACTTCGCACTTGGATCTATCGCCTTTTCACCGCACTCAGAACAGAACTTAACTGTTGGTCGTGCTTCTCCACACTCGGAACAGAACTTCGCATTATCCGTGTTTCCGTGTCCATTTGAACATGTCCACTTTGGAGTTTCTGCTTGTTGAGTTTGTGCTTGGGTTTCTTCTTTTACTTGTTGCATTTGTTGGTTGTTATTTTCTGAGAATGTTGCAGCCATACCACCAGTTGTGTTTGCGCCCATTCCCATTCCCATAAATCCAGTCACAGCACCTGCATCATTAGCACCTGCTGACTCCATACCACGCGCAACAGAACCTTGTACGTATCCTTCGCGGATTGTTGGATCGGAAAGCATTGCTCCTTTATTTCTCATGTTGATGAGTTCTTGTGATGTCTCATCGTAGGAAACACTCGCAATACCGACATTCAATACTTCGAATCCGCGGGTATTATTCCACTCATCGTCCAAAGTTTGTGCCATATATTTGCTTAATTCACGACTCTTTGAGGTTACATGAGAAATGCGCTCGCCATCAACAGAAAGTTGATTGATTGAGCTTTGTAATGCATCTAAGAACTCGCTGACAAAGTCTTGAGAAATCGTATTAAAATCTAATGACTGTGCATTACGTGGGACAACCTCTTGGTAAAACTTGATTGGATTGGTAATTTTAATGGAATATGTTCCATGTAATCGTAAAAACAACTCTGAGTTATAGAAATTATCAAAGTAGTTTATGGCATTGCGTGTTCCAAACTTTACGCCACGAATTTCCGCAAGATTGATGAAATATACTTGTTGCTTTGCAGAAGGAACACCCGCAAATTGAATACGTGATAATGTTTCTTTAAGAGACGCTCCAAATTCTCCATTGAAGAATGAAGGCGCGGATTCGTTATCAACCGTGTAATAGCCTGGTTCGGCTGTATAGTCAATAATCTTTCCACCATCTGTTAAAATCATGAATTGGTTATCGTAAACATGAATAATTGACTTATTGGTAATTACTGAGTATTCCTTTTTGCTGCCGTTGATATTGACACCTTGTGTAAACACCGTTGTGCCACCCATATCATCGGCTTCAAATATCTCTTTCCACTGGTCTTTCAAGTTACCAGAGATTGCCTTAAACGTTGCCTTAATAATTCCCATGATACTTCCTCCATATTGTTGTATTTCTATTATACCTTAAACACATTCACATAATCAAAGCTTACTCTATCCCAATGAGTAATAAAAAAGACCATCCATTGGATGGTCTTAAAATGGTCAATTAAGCAACGCGAACGTTGACTGCTTGATCACCACGTTGTCCTTGTTCGATGTCGAACTCAACAACGTCACCCTCGTTAAGGGATTTGTAGCCGTCACCAGCGATTCCTGAGAAGTGTACGAATACATCTCTTCCTGAATCTGTTGTGATAAAGCCGTAGCCTTTTTCAGCGTTAAAGAATTTTACTTTTCCTGATTCCATAATCTATTTACCTCCATTCCAGATCATTAGGAATGAAATAACTATTTAAATATAAATTATTACTTCACTTAACTATCTTTTACATCATAACATATTTTTTCTGCAAATTCTAACGGATTCTCTTTTTTTATTGCCTTGACGTTTAATTGTTATGAAATCGCTTAGATTTTTCCTAAACTTGTGAGATTTTGTCAATTTTTAATAACTATTTCACACGTGAAAAAGAAGGACAATGTCCTTCTTAATTATTACTCATTTGCAAAGTTATCAAAGTAACCTTGGACAAACACAATTGGAGTTCCCTTATCACCAGAACCACTTGTGAGGTCACACAGTGATCCAATAAGGTCGACAAGACGACGCGGCGTTGTTCCTTGTGCCGCCATATTACCGACTAGATTATCGCCTTTTTTCTTTATTTCCTCGGAAATTGCATGGCGAAGCTGTTCACCACTCAAATCTTTGAAATCATTATCTGCAAGATATTTGAGTTTCAGCTCGTTTGGTGTTCCATCAAGTCCTGCTGTATACGCAGGCGCAACTGTTGGATCCGCAAGTTCCCAAATTTTTCCCATTGGGTCTTTGAATGCACCATCACCATAAACCATGACTTCAATATGTTTTCCGGTTTGTTTTAATACTCGAGCTTGGATGTCTTCAACCAAGTCAAAGCAATCGCGTGGAAAGAGTTTGACAGAGTCTTCTGTTGATTTATTGGAACCGAGTAAACCATATTTTTCATTATAGCCACTGCCATCAATGCTTTCAGTGACAATGTCATCAAGTCCAAATACTTTTTCTGCACCACTTGCCTTTAGAATTCGCTTTGTACGTGCATTGGAATGAATATCACATGCAAGGACGCTCTTTGTATAGTCAAGAATCGTACGGGGATTATTTGAAAAGATTATTTCTACTTCTGTTCCGACTTCAGTAATGATTTCACCAAAGTAGTCAACATAGTCAATCCCTGTAAACGGATGAATTGTTGCACCAAAATGGTGGCGGTAGGATTCAAGTGTCAATACATCACTGTAAGGATTTATCCCTGCAGCATCAATTTGATCGATACTTACAAGTTCATTCCCGACTTCATCGGATGGATAGCTCAACATTAAAACAATTTTCTTTGCACCTTTTGCAATCCCTCTCAAGCATACAGAGAATCGATTACGGGATAAAATTGGGAAAATTACCCCAACAGTGTCATCACCGAATTTTGATGCAACATCTTTTGCAATTGCTTCCACTGGAACATAGTTCCCCTGCGCACGTGCAACAATAGATTCTGTAATTGCAATAATATCGTGGTCCCCTACTTGGAACCCTTCACTTTCACCAGCAGATATTACACTGTCTGTAACAATCGCAGCGAGGTCATCACCCTCACGAATTATCGGGCAACGAATTCCCCTTGAAACTGTTCCAACTTTTCTTTCCATAAGTAAACAACCTTTCTATATGCAATGGACCCCACTGATTACCATAGACCATTTTACCATTTCTTAGTTTATAAGCAACCACATGAAGAACATTGTTTTCTACGTTTCTTATTCTAGCATCTTGGGCCATGTCGCGCATAGATTTTTTTCATAAATACACATAAAATTCTTAATTCTCGATGATTAATGCTTTCAAACGATCTGTATCAAGCTCAAACTTAACAATCTCTTGATTATCAAAAAACTTATCACCGGGATAACGTGGTATGAGGTGTTCATGGAAATGTGTCCCCGCCATCATTGTTCTTCCATTATTTCGTTCTAGGGTAACTCCTAAAACATCAAAATTTGCTTCAATAATCGTCACTAAAGACTGTTCAAGTTTCCCAAGTTCCAACAACATCGTTTCATCCAGATTAACCACATTCATAATGTGTGCCTTTGATATAATCAGAAGATGCCCTTCTTGGACAGGATTGATATCAAATAGAACATAGAAGTTCTGTGTTTCCATCAATTTGTTTTCGCTAGGGATATTACAAAAAATACATGAATTCATCAGTTTTACCCTCGTTTCTTTTCTTTACTTAGTATACCATAGAGTTATCAAATACCAGTGAGGTGTCTTATGATCCGCAAAATTCCGAATATTTTGTCCTTGTTTCGAATTGTTCTCGTTTTTATCGTATGCTTTCTACCGATAAACTCAACGTACTTTTTACCCTTGTATCTCTTCATGGGTTCAACAGATATTCTGGATGGATTTATAGCACGTAAGTTCAATGCTCACAGCGAACTCGGCGCCGCGTTGGACAGCATTGCTGATTTCTTCATGTATTTACTCATCGCCACGATTCTCATCCCAACCCTAACACTCCCCCAACAATATATATTTCTTTCAATCATTCTATTTACGCGTCTCATTGCAATCACAATTGGCTACGTTCGTTTTAAAACTCTTGTATTCATTCATACTCTTGCCAACAAGGCTTCTGGACTCTTAGTTTTCTTTTTGCCTATCTTGACACAAGCACATTTCTATTTGCTCGCGTTGACTATTTGTTGTATTGTTGCACTCATTGCAGCGCTCGAAGAATTGGTCATCATTGCGACTACGAGCAAACTCAATCGTGATCAAAAATCACTCCTAATGTAATGAAACCGCAAGGGTTCATATCATGCTTAAAAGAGTTCCTTGCCAATGTAAAGATTTATAACGGATACAAACTGATCCCACTGCGGAGGATACGCATTCGATCCGAATAGTTCCCTCACACTACCATCTTCACAGTAAATTTTTATCTGCAATTATGTTCCATCTAAAATGAAAGGATCCATGTATTCCTCGTCCCAATTCTTGAGATTTATATGTTTTAGTTCAGTCTGAAATGCTTACACCTGCAACGTTGATAATGTGCTTTCTTGTTCTTCAAAATGACCGAAAGTGGGTTCATCAAAAACATAGTGTCTACCAGCTTTACTTTATACAAAACGAATACTCATTTCATTCGTATTTACAGATAATTTTACATAATTGGAGGGTCCTAAAAATCCACCTTCAAAATCTGCAATTTTAAACGTTCATTCTTTGTTCTCCTATGACTCTTATCTTAAGATACCTTGCAACAACTCACGTCATCGCCTTCTAGAATTAGTTTTATTCTTAGTATCATTATAGCGCGTTTGTCTTCTGTCAAGGAATCTAAGAAACATAACACAGATTTCCTTTTATCGCGGCGAGAATTACTATCTCTAATTCACTCTGTTCAATCGCAAATAGCGAAGGTAGCAGAGTGATTATAGTCTTGTACACTTGAGCTCAATCGATTACTCGTGTTATCAACTTTGATTGAATTAAAAAAGAATGGTGGAGAACATTTGGATTCGAATTACGTATGAGTATGGCTGCAGTTACATGGCATAAAGATTATTGGAGTGTAAATCAAGACACCATTGAGGATACGTACATCTGGTAAAGCCATCCTCGGTTGAGTATGGTATAATTGACTTACTATTGAAATAAGGAGTTGCTATGAGAAAATCAAGTTGGCTAAGAATCACGTTCGTTTTATTTGCATTATTCATAATTTCCCCAAGTTCCATAAAAGCCGATGTCGGCAACTCAGGCGGATTTGGTGGCGGAGATAGCGGTGGTTCTAGCGGCAGTTCAGGCGGAAGCTCAAGCAGCAGTTGGTCTGGAGGAAGTTCCAGCTATTATTCAGGTGGAAGCAGTAGTGGCAGTGGACCCTCGGGACTGCTCTTGGTCGGCCTTATTTCTTATGGAGTTATCATATTTCTTAAAAGTGATCGCGAAAACAAAAACGATTACAGCCCATCTCGATTTAATTACGAGCACATTGATGAAGTATCAACTGTGGACTTAATCCAAAAAAACGACCCTTTATTCTCCGCTTCAAAATTTAAGTCTTTTGTCGGAACAACATTTGTCGGTGTTCAAGATGCATGGTCAAACCTTGATACTCAAGCAATGCGCCCGTTAACAACCGATTCATTATTTAAAATGTATGAGACTCAAATTAATGACTACATACGATCAGGAAAGCGCAACGTATTATCACAACAAGAAGTCCGTAATATCACACTATCAAATTATCGCATTGATGGTGATCAAGAAGTAATCACCGTTCGCGTAAACGCATCATTGACCGATTATGTAATCAATAATAAAACAAAATCGTTACTCAGCGGTAAGAAATATTTTGTATTCCAGCGTGCTTACAGTGTTGAATTTGTAAGGGATCGTGGCACAACATCTGACAACACAAATAAGATTGATTCAAATTGTCCAAATTGTGGTGCACCAATAACCGCAACGACACAACTTGAATGCGAGTATTGCAATTCATTGTTAGGAAATTCAAACAATGGCTGGCGTATGAATAAGTACGGGGCATGGGTATGGAAGTTATAAACAACGAAGAATTGAGTTAAAAAAGCGTTAGTACAGATTCTAAAGTCTGTACTCACGCTTTTCTTTATATTCACTTGTCTCTATCGTTTCCGTGGTTTGAGGTAGTTAATCTCAAGCAGTATTGCACCAACGATTGCAACCGTCATTCCAACATGATTATGTGGGACTGCAGTCGGCGGCAGCGAATCCGCACTCAATGTTTTCGTATTCTCGGGTTTAGGAACAATTGAGTCGGGGTTATCTACTGGTTTAGCAGGATTTGTTGGATTCACCGCCCCTGTATCAGTTTTGATTAATGACCATCGGGCATAAACAAATGCATGATCACTTACACCCTGATTAAAATCGTAAAGAGCATCTGCAGTTGGACTCAAATACCATCCTTGGAATGTGTATCCTTGACGTGTGGGAATCGATGGTAGAATAAACGTTCCCCCTTCTTCTACAGTTTGTTGAGCAACCGAAGTTCCACCTTGACTGTCAAAGGACAAGGTGTACTGTTGGAGCGGTTTCTTCTGAAGCATAAAGTTCAGATTTGAAATATGATGCAATGGCTGCTGACCGTCTTTCCAGTCAATCGTAGGTTGAACCACATCGCGTAAAAGTCTTAAATCGCCAATCTCAATGCGACTTCCCAATTCATATTTTAACTCAGCATTCTCTTTGAAACTAAATATAGAATCATAGCCGTCCTTCAAGACGACAACCCGCAAATTGTTGATTTTATTGAACGGATAATCAAATCGATAATTACCAAGATTATCTGTTTGCGTTTCAGCGACCAGAGTATCAGCACCATTTATTGTTTCGTATAATTGAACCCCTACTCCTGCATAAGGTGTGGCATTCTCCCAATCATTTGAACCGGTAGCATGTGTCCGCACAATTCCGCTGAGCGTTGGTGAGCTTACGCGAACATTAGTGTTAATATTCACAGTATTCCGAATCAAAGATGTTCGATATTTCCATCCTGAAATTGGAGCATCACCCTGCGCTTCCGAGGGTGATAAAGCATCACGATTCATAGTCAGACTAAAGCTACTGATTATTGATAAGGAGTCTTTACCTAATACTGCTCCACCATCATTCAATAAGTCTTGTGAGAATTTTATTCGAATGTAAAGGTGTGTTACTGCATCATTAACTGATACTTGATCAATTGGATCATAGCTAACACCATTGTCAGTGGAATAGAAATACTCAGGAATAATGCCATTTTCTGCGAGATCAAGATAATCCGGATCCATACCTTCGATCATCTCATAATAGAGATCATCTTTTGCTAGATAGACATAGGTGTTCGGATTTGGATTAATCGTAAACTTATTTCCCGGTGGAAGCGTTAAAATTGCAGTTGCAACCTTATTTTGCATTTTAATATACTTTCCATACTCTGCATAACTTAAATTTAGGCGCTCATCTGCATGCTCTGTATACACAATATTTCCACCAAACTCAGCTGTACTATTTTGAAATGGTGTATGACCAGTCAATGTATCAGCATACAAACTCCGAAATTGCGGTGGTCCATTGTATGTATTCTGGCGATACTCAATTCGCAATACTTGATCTAAGTCACCGGTGTATGTATAAGCGACTGGACTTCGATTTTGGTAATAAGGACTTACAATCGGCGCAACTATAATTTGATCCCCAACATTACCTGTACGATACTCTGGGTCAGTAATTAAAACACCCAAATCATCGACATGTTCAATTCTAAGATTGTGTGTACTATCAGCCATGACCTTAACATTGAATCCTGTCATGAGTAACATTACCACTGTCATTATTATCGGAAAAGCGGATACTCTAAAAACATACACTTTGTGCGCTCTCATAGGGGTCCCCTCCTCATATATAGTTACTGTATAACATAAAAACTTCAGTTTTGTCCAGTTATATTATTACCAATAAACGACTGCGTGTTCGTTAAGGGCACGGTTTGGGTTCAAAAAAAAGTTCCTATTTGAACTTTCTTTCTCAATTATATTAAAATTCCGAAAATCAGTTCATTTACATAGTGAAATTTAGCACAAACAGATCCATGTGAGAGTGAAAATATATACAATTTGAAGAAGCAAGCAAACTATAATACAATCCTTATATTCCATTTACCCCCTTATTATCAAGCTTCCATAACAGTATTTGAACCAAATGTCGAACATATATGCTCTTTTTCCATTTTAAATTTGCGCGAGCATATGTGTTCCTAGATACAGCATTAGGATGGTAATCTGGATACTGATTTCTCTTAAATCTTCTATAGATGTATTTTTCGCGATTTAGCACTTCAGTTGTCTTCTGGTCCATCGTAAATTGGTTTAATGTCTTAAAAAATAGCCCAATTGTCTCAGGTTTGCAAATTATATTTAAACTATAATTGTCTGCTCTTAATTCAGCCATTTGCGCCCAGTAATTGGGTGATGAAATTGTTGGACCGATAGAAAATAATATCAACCAAAGAAATAAAACTATGTATATGAGTGCTGTTACCATTGGTGTATTTTGTAATTTGCTTAGACCAATTATCGTCATCATCGATGTCACAATTAAAATCAATAGTATTGTAGCTGAAAGTCTACTTTTAACTGGTATCCATTTAGCATCTCTATACTTCAAATGAGCAATTTCATGACATATAAGCATATTTAGAATGTCATCCATTACTATTTCACCTTCATATTCACGAATCAAACTTAAATGATTCCAGAGACCTGTGCTGATCGAAATTGTCGAATCTTCAACATTAGCATATGCATTTATTGAATTTAATTTGTAAGTTTTAAACGTTACTTTAGATATTCCAGCATTTTTACAGTATTCCCTAATTCTTTCTTCAAAAGAGCAATAGTTTAAATCATTGAATTTGATTTCAGCTTCATTACAAACACTTTTAGAAGATTTACGAATATCAATTATTGGTTTTATTAGATTATAGAGTAAATATACAACTACAAACATAATGGAAAAAATTGGAAAATATTCGCTTTCTATTAACTTGGAAGAAATTGCATCCAACCAGTTTTGAAGCAAAAATATAACAATGTATATAAATGGGAGACATACTACTAATACAGCTATTTTAAAAATATCGCTATTTTCTATTCTTTTTCTTGGTTTAATATTTATATTATTTATTATTATGTCTTCATTTTCATTGAGATAATCAATAATAATATATGATCTTGCAATTACGATTGAAATCCCTTTTGCATACTCTTTCATCATACTATAGGTTATTTTAGCATTCACAACAGACAAAGCAATGAATAAAATTATCTTGCCCAGAATACTTTCATTTCCTACTTTGCTAAGAAAAAATGTTGTAATCACTGGTATAATTAATAATTCTAGAATCACTAAAGCTACATAGCCAATTATTTTTTGAAAATATACAAGTTCTACTCGAATATCTTCTAATTCATCATTTGCACTATAACCGAAGATTATCGAACTAAACACAGTCTTAAAATTATGTTTTGTGTGATGAAATATTCCTTTCACTAGTTTTGACAAAACTGGATTATACTCAAGCACATGACTTACTTCTTTTTTAATTACGTACCTATACCAATAGCTTATTACAAGATAGCAAATTATTGAAAATAATATATAGCTCAATAACACTGTTAGCCCAACCTTCCTAGCGAAATAATGAAGCGCTCCTATTAATTTCCTTTTACTTAACCTCAAGAATGATTGAAGTTAACTTCATAAAGATTTAATGCTATATCCATTTTTCCAACAGTCTAATGTAGACTTTATAAGTTTATTAATCAAAAAATCACACTCATTTTTCTACAGATGTTTACATTTCGTTTGTGAGCTATCAGACTTCGCAAAATATTATGATTTATCGTGCCTCTTCTAAATCATACAATCACTTTTCTGGATGAGTTGCTAATTGAAATAACTATATCACGTTTTCATTGTTTCTCAGTGGATTCGTTCGCCATTATTACGATGATATGACCCAAACTGAGGACTTATGAGAGTGGATAAAGCGATATAAGACATACAAAAGTGCAATTTTGGTGCAATCTGATTAGATACATATAACTCAGCAACAAATTGATTCCAGCTTCAATATTTATTTTTATTTAATACTTATATTTCATATAATAGTTGAGAAGTCATACAATATATAATTCAGTTTAAGTTTTTGTTTATCTAAGTAACGGATGGCATTTAAGTAATTATCTTTGTTCTTAATCTGAATTTGCTTGCTTTCAATGCCCTCTAATTTTTGAATTTCAATTATTTCGTTATAAATTGATCCAAGGTTGCGACTTTGACTAACCACAAACCCAAGTACTGTGCTTTGGTGGTAGTATGACGAGTATTTACCATTTGTAAACCGATTTATACCTTCTTTTACAAATTCTTTATTCAATTGTTTTTTTCCATCTAGTCTTTTACATTCAATAATATAATAGGCGTCATTCTTACTGAAATCTCGCTTTAGTTTGACCCTAATATCTGCTCTCCCTTTGTAATCCATAATTTCGCTATCATAGTTTTCTTGGGTCTCAGGCTCAAAACGGTAATCTTTCATTTTGTGTTTTCGTCTGTGGTCTTCATGGTCTAGAAAATCTTCTAGAAGAACATTTCTTATTTTGTTTTCGTTGTTAGGAATAAGCAATCCGTTACGAATATACTCTGTAGAAAGAGACTCACATGATGTAATAACATAACTTGTAACTCTCGAAGTAAACGCTTTGGTTACGCTGTTTATAAGTTTAATATTAAGATTCATATGTCTGATTCTCCACAAGTATCGCTTCAATCACTTCGTTACAGTCCCTAATAGCTTGCGACAAATGCCAATTTTTTGAATAGTTTTTCTTTATTATGTATATACTATTATCCTTGTACTCAATTATATTCTTCGTTTGGTAAAATACATCGTTTATTTTACTATTGCTTATAATATCAACAAGTTGTTTGTCAATATTTATAAATTTATTTCGGGTATCTATATTGAAATCAATTACAAAAATATTATATTTATCATTTATGTGGTCTGCCATATAGGTGTTTATAGGGACATCACTTCCCAGAATTTCAACCCAAGTACTTTGAAACATATCATTATACCTTGAATTTTCCTGATCAGATGATTTTGAGTTAGATGTCAGTTTCCCGGATGCTCTTGGTATTTGATATTCTAAAATGTATTCAACAAATGGATTTTTATACAAACCGAACATCATTAGAACTTTGTCATTAAAGTCTTTTAAATCCTTTTGTTTGTCATTATAATTTAAACCATCTTTGAAATCCAAGGTCAGTTGGTCTACTAGCTTTACAAGTTCAACATCAAATAGATACGGGAGTTGTTTCAACTCATTTAGAAAGGCTTGTTCTCTCTCAACGCCCGTAGATGATCCAGTTAGAAAATTTAAATAAGCATATAAGGAAGAATTGAGAAGACCAGTAATATTTTTTAAAATGTCTTTTTGGTCTTCCGTTCCTTTGATACAGTTAATACTGTCTCGATAAACATAACTTTCTTCACTATAAGCCGCACGACGCGTAAAATCTGAAGTTAACCCTTTCTTGAAAAGAACATAAGGTGGAACAAACAGTTCTGGATCTCTAGGTCTGTGTATAAATTCAGACTCAAACAATGTAAAATTGGAGCCATCAAGATAAAAATGATCAATTGCGTTCTTTGAAATTAATAACTTTTTCCCAATTAAATGAGAAGATGGATTTGGATCCCCCCCTGTAGTTTGAATTCCATTTTTAATTTGCAGTTTTTCCTCTTTCGCCAATAATTCAATTGTTTTATATTTACTCAATAAATCACCCACTATTTCAAAATCCCAATAGCTACCATACACCATGGTCTTCCAAGCCCAATCATTTACAAGTAAATCTTTTTGCCTAATATATTTAACATCATCAGGTTCGATCAGGATTAAGTTATAGTAGTTCAACAATTTATTTGGTTTAATCGATATATATAATATTTTATTGTTAATTGGATCAATATCGGTAGTTTTATTAGTAAAAGTAAAAATTGTCGCTGGTGCTACAGCATCCTTAAAAATCTGTTTTCTAACAGACGACAGTTCCACTACTTTATCAATTGTTGTTTCTTCTAAAAAAATCTCCCTGATTTTTTTAGAAGATTTGCGATCCTTGTATAGAATCTTAGATGGGATGATGAGACTACAAACACCTGTCTTAAGTATATTTTTAAGCCTTATCATAAATGAAACACATATCTCCTTATCAGGAACGTCGAAGCCAGTTTCTGTTTTGAAATAGTTCAAATATTTGGTTTGGGCTGCAACCTTGCCCCATGGTGGGTTCCCAAGTACAAAATCAAATTTATTTTTTTCAAATAATTTATCTATTGCTTCATCAAAAAAATCTGAGGTTATTAAATTACTTCCCTTAACGTTAGGAAATTTGAATCCATCTAGTTTTTTGGGGTTCTTAAAATCAAATAATGTCACATAAATCGAAAAAATGGTAACATCAATGGCTTCATCATTGCAGTCGATACCATAAATATTTTCAGTGACCAAATCATTTAACAAGATGTTATCAGAAATATAACCATCGCTTTCGGCATTTTTTTCAAGAATAAGTCTCAGTGACTTAACCAAGAAAATTCCAGAACCACAGGATGGGTCAATTATTTTTGATGTTTTGTTTGAGTACAGATGTTTTTTTACTGTATCGGCTAACATAAAGTCCACTAGATACTCAGGAGTATAGAATGCCTTGTCCTTTTTTTGCTTCTCACTACCAAGCACCACTTCATATACATTACTAATCAATTCAATTGGAATAATATTAAAATCATAAAACTGGAACAAACTATACTGTCCATCACGCATTCGTACACTTGCTGAAAAAAACTCTTGGATTTTTGACAATACCATTTTTTCAATTTGATGAATCTCTTCTTCTTGAGAAATGTCAAAAAGACTACCATTAAATTTGTTTTTCAGGTATTCAAATAAATCATACAATATCTCTCTATTACCAATAATTTTTATGAAATTATCTCTGGAAGTCACTGTGTTTGATGTTAATCCTTCATAACCAATATCAATTCCTCTGTCAATCAAATATCTTATAAACAGCAATCTTAGAACTATCTTATTTGCATAATCTAAATGAAATTCATCTCTCAGTACTTTAATTAAATAACGAAGATTATCCAGTAGATAGTCATTCATAGGTTTTTTTGTTAACTGTGTGTCATATTTTTCTAGAAAAACTTCATTTGTTATATTCCAATACGTTAACTCATTTGTAAGATAATCTTCGTTTTGCTGACCATCTTTTCTAATCCTATCAATCTCATTTAGAACCACTCCCGATTGATTTATAGATATACTTCTTGAAGAATATATCGCGATGTGATCACCATTATCTGACAAAATAAATGGTATTTGTGAGTTCCACAATTTGTTATCAATATTGTCATCTGTCTTTTTATTTATTAGATCATCAAAAAAAATCACAAGCGGTTCATTATTGGCAATATATACAGCCATAGGATTTAGAATTTCAAGAACTCTTTTATTATGAATTGACAACTTTGATGATGAAATTTGTCGTTTATAAAGGATATTCTCGGACTCAGTATATCCTAAGTATCTCAGGATATCCTCAAAGTTGTTAATCATTTTCTTTCCTCCTAGAAATCTTAATTTTAATTATACAATATTCTACATATATTATCTATTAGAACAATAATGTGCCACAATTAATATATAACCCTATTGTTGTGAATATTGCCTTGCAACACAAAAATTACTGTTCTGCTATTACCAGGTCTAGTATGGTGAGAGCCACACCATACTCATCGCCCCCCCAAGATTCTAACAAGGATGGCAGAAAAACAGTAAAATCATAACAAATAAGTCAATAATATGTGGTTCTACATATTCTAGTGTTGGTGAGAAATCATCAACACTTTTTTCTTGTTTAGTTTTAGACATAATAAAAGACATAGATGGCAAATACGTTATACTAGAGTTACTACACAAAAGAAAGGTACTTGAATCTATGTCCATCTCTAATTCTATACGTATTACACTCAACATTAAAGATCCAAATGTAATTTTCTCAAATAATTGTGTTTCTGAATTACCTATCAATGGTGTTCTTTCGCTTGTTTATGATGCCAAACTATCACCGCCTACTCCTGAACACTGTCAAAACTGCGGTGTTATAAACTTCAACTTCGATATCACCAAGAACGGATCTAAAAATAGTGCTTATCAAACTCCCATGTGTATCGAACCGAAAAACTATTTTACGTCTTAAGAAACAACGCTATCTCTGCAAGCATTGCAACATAACATTCTGTGCTCAAACTGAGTTGACCGAGTTTAGACACACTATTTCTAAGAACACTTATTACGCTGCGATACTCGGTGCCAAAAACAAAATACCCATAAAGGACATTGCGAAAAGGCACGATATATCTCACGGCACCCTTAATCAGTGGATTCATCAACTTGATGATCAGTTTATCGTTAACTACAACTATCTACCAGAACACCTGTCTTTTGATGAGTTTACATCGGTAAAGTCTGTCCATCATAAAATGTCTTTTATCTACATGGATGCTACGAGCGGGAGAATCCTTGATATCGTCCAGGACAGACGTTTGAGCTTCTTAAAGAGCTATTTCTATCGTTATCCTAGCGATATTAGAGCTCATGTTAAGACAATCAGCATCGACATGAATGAACCTTACATCCAATTCATTCACTCGTGCTTTCCCAATGCTCAAATCATCGCAGACCGATTCCATATTGTTCAACACATCAACCATGCTCTCAACTCCATACGCATTCAAATAATGAAAGATAATCCTAAGTACCATACACGTTTGGAACATTCTTGGGTGTTGATTCTAACTGCACATACTAAACTAGATACAGAGAATTATCGTAAATTCATTGGCTATAACTATTTGATGACCGAGACTCGGGTCATTGATGATCTACTCAGACTATCCGCAGAGTTCGAGAACACCTATTGGCTCTGTCAGCAATTAAAACAGGCAGTTAAGCATCGTAATGCTGCACAATTCTCAAAACTACTCCATCAAGAGCATACTGCAATTTCTAGTCAAATTAAAACAGCATTGCGAACCTTCACGAAGCAAGAAAAGCACTTAACAAATGCTTTAAATTACCCTTACTCGAACGGAAAACTCGAAGGAACAAATAATCTAATCAAGGTCATCAAGAGAACGGCATTTGGTTATCGCGACTTCTTTAATTTTGAGCTCGAATTGTACTTATTTCAAACACAATGAGACACTTAAACATAAAAAAACCATCATCATTTAAACATGATGATGGTAGTAACTCTAAATATGTCGGATTACCTCACCAACACTAGATTATAAAGAGCCTTTATTAAAAGGATTTCTAGCTCAGTAGAAACTATTCCCACTCAATTGTTGAAGGTGGTTTTGAGGTTACATCATACACTACACGGTTAATACCCTTGATCTCATTTACAATACGTACTGAGATAAGTTGTAAGACATCGTATGGAATACGTGCCCAGTCCGCGCTCATACCATCAATCGAAGTGACAGCACGAATTGCTAAAGTATAATCATATGTTCTTTGGTCACCCATAACGCCGACTGAACGCATATTGGTTAATACTGTAAAGTATTGCCAAATTTCACGATCAAGTCCTGCTTTAGCAATTTCTTCACGAAGAATGAAATCACTATCTTGAACGACTTTAATCTTGTCTTCGGTAATATCACCGATAATACGGATTGCAATCCCAGGACCTGGGAATGGTTGGCGGTGAACAATGTGTTCTGGCAATCCAAGAACGAGACCCAATTGACGTACTTCGTCTTTGAACAATGAACGCAACGGTTCAATGAGTTTGAAGTCCATATCTTCTGGAAGTCCACCAACATTGTGGTGTGATTTGATTGTTTGTGCAGTTTTTGTACCGGATTCAATCACGTCAGCATAGATAGTTCCTTGTGCTAACCATTTTGCATCTTGGAGTTTCTTTGTTTCATCATCAAAAACATAAATGAATTCATTACCAATAATCTTACGTTTTTGTTCAGGATCAGAAACACCGGCAAGTTTATCTAAGAAGCGTTTCTGTGCGTCAACTTTGATGAGATTAATCTTAAAGTGATCACGGAATACTTCAACAACTTGATCTGCTTCATTCTTACGAAGTAAGCCATGATCAACAAAGATACATACGAGTTGATCACCAATTGCATGATGAAGTAGTGCAGCAACGACAGCACTGTCAACACCACCGGATAGTGCACAAATAACTTGTTCACTTCCAACTTGTTCGCGAATCAGTGCAGTTTGCTCTTCAACATAGTTTTCCATTGACCAATCTGCTTCAGATTTACATACATTAAAGATGAAGTTTTTAATCATATCAATACCATTTTCAGTATTGCGAACTTCAGCATGGAATTGAATTCCGTACTGTTTCTTTTCATCGTTACCCATCATGACAATTTCAGTATTATCAGATGATGCATACGCATCAAATCCAGCAGGCACTTCTTTTACTTGGTCACCATGACTCATCCATACATTGTAGGATTCTGGTAAACCATGTGTTAAGACATTGTCGTGTTTCACAAAAATCGGTGCAAGTCCATATTCGCGTTTATCATGTGATTCAACTTTACCACCATTTTGATGAGCCATAAGTTGCATCCCATAGCATACACCTAAGATTGGTAACCCTAAATTGAAAATCTCTTGATCTATATGATACGCATCGTCAGCATAGACCGAGTTTGGACCACCGGATAAAACGATCCCGGCAATATCTTTATCTGCACGAATCTCATCAGCAGTAATTTCATTATCAAGTAATTCACTGTATACGCCCAAATCGCGAATACGACGGACAATCAACTGATTGTATTGTGAACCAAAATCTAAAACAATAATTTTATTTGCCATTGTAGTTTGGTGCCTCCTTGACGTTATCGACATCATGTGGATGGCTTTCGCGTAATCCAGCACCTGTGATTTTAACAAACTGAGCTTTAGCGTGCATTTCGGAAATGGTTGCACAACCACAGTAACCCATTCCAGAACGAAGTCCACCTAACATTTGGTAAACAACATCACGGATTGAACCTTTAAATGGTACGGTTGCTTCAATACCTTCAGGTACAAGTTTTGAAAGTTCCTTAACACCACCTTGGAAATAACGATCACTGGATCCGCGTTGCATCGCACTGAGCGAACCCATTCCAACATAGGATTTAACTTTTTTTCCAAATACTTCAAGAATATCACCTGGAGTTTCCTCAGTTCCAGCTAACAGTCCCCCAAGCATAACGCAGTCTGCTCCAGCGGCAATGGCTTTAGAAATATCACCGGATAGTTTAATTCCACCATCGGCAATAACACCAACACCATATTGCTTGGCAACAAAGTAAACATCGTTCACGGCGGTTAATTGGGGAACCCCAACACCGGATACAACTCGCGTTGTACAAATTGAACCGGGACCTACACCAACTTTAATGACATTGGCACCCGCATAAATTAAGTCAGTAGCGCCTTGAGCAGTAACAATATTACCACCAACGATATCTAAATCAGCAAACTCACTGCGAATTGCTTTAATCGTCGAGATAACACCTTCTGAATGACCGTGAGCACTGTCAACCGCCACTATATCAACTCCAGCAGCAACAAGCTCTCTAACGCGCTCTATTGTTGTCTCACCAACACCAACGGCAGCACCAACTCGCAAACGTCCTTGTCCATCAACATTTGCATCAACAAAATCAGCTTCGACTGTCGCTTCTTTCACAATACGAACCATGTTCGCTTGATCTTCAATCGACATATTCTTGTGGATGAAACCCAATCCACCAAGCTTCGCCAACATCAAGGCCATGGCGTCCTCAGTCACCGTGTCCATTGCTGCCGAAACAATCGGAATATTCAGCGTAATTTTCTCAGTTAAACGCGTTTGTAAATTAACTTGAGCAGGTACAATTTGTGATTTTGCGGGAACTAACAGCAAGTCATCAAATGTATATGCTTCTTTAATTACTTTTCCATTCATTTCTCTCTACCTCCTTAAATCTTATGCTATATTATACAGAAAAGAATCGGAACATGCTATCAAAATGTGGTAAAATATGAATTATGAAAAAAGAAAACATAAAATTAGCCATTTTCGATATCGATGGCACGCTTATAGAGCGCGGAAAAATAACAATTGAAGAAAGTGCGGTCACTGCAATTAACGGATTGCGAGCAAAAGGAATTGAAATTCTCATTGCAACCGGACGTGCATACTACTTTATTCAAGATGATATCCACCAACGCATTCACCCAGACTTCTATGTAACGGTCAATGGGTCTACAGTATATGACATGAATCACCATGTTATCCACGAAGTACCTATGCTCCTAACCGAGGTTAATGATTTGATTTCATTTGCTCGTCAACACAAATTGGGCATCGGATTGAAACTCAATGACGATATGAAGATTTACAGTGACTTTAAAATTTTCACTGACGTTTATCTGCAAGGCAGTCCAAAAGTTCATATTCTTAAAGACTACATGGAAGCTCCGCTGCTAACGGAAAGTGATGAGTTGCCTAAAGGAATCTTTATGATGGGAGAGGAGTCATTAATTGAATCCGCAAAGTCATTCACAACAGATGCTCACATAACCAAAGCCTATACCAATGCATTTGATATTTACTCAAGACGCGCTGGAAAGATGAAAGGTATTAATGTAGTCCTTAATGAGCTCAATCTAGACTGGCATCAAGTAATCGCATTTGGTGATGCAGCCAATGATATTGATATGCTCGAAGCAGCAGAAATCGGTGTCGCCATGGGTGATGCACCGCAACACGTTAAGGACGTGGCAGATTTTGTCACCAAGAACCTCGACGAAAACGGTATTGCCTTCGCCATAGAATCTCTTATGCAATAACTTAAAAGGTAGCAGACATCGTTTCGCTACCTTTCAGTTACCCCATTTAATCTGAAAAAAGGACTTACAACTGCAAAATACAGCATGTAAGTCCTTTTTCAATTAATTGTTTAGTTTGCAAATTCAGGTGAGTAGTCAAGAGTCATACTAATCATCTTACCGGTTTCATCAAAGATGAATCGGAGTGAACTTCCATAGTCACCATAGGATAATGTTACCCATGATTTATCAGAGTCATCGAAGTCCCCTTTACCAAATGCTGTTTCTACATCTGCTACTGTTGAATTGGGTGTTATTCCTTTAGCAAGTTCGAAAGGAATTTTGGATGAGTAGTCATCAAATTCAAATTCAGTTACAAATGTATTCTCTACAAGCTGAGCATTTTCATCATAGTTGGTAACATTTACGCTAATTGATTGATTTCCATTGCGTAACTTAACGCCCCATTTTGAGTCTTTTGCAGCTACGGGATCATTCTCTGAAACCAAAATCCATCCATCCGCAATCATTGTTGAAACCGGCGTTGGCAATTGATAAACATTATCACCGTACTTTATACGCCATTCGCGGAAATCTTCACCCAATGCTGTAGGCTTTTTGTAGTCTTTTACAATTTGTGGTGTTTCTTTTGAAACTTCATTATTTAGAGTGCCCTTTTGATCTTCATCTAGAGTACGTGTGTAAATTGAAATTTCTGTTAAGACAAAGCCCTTTTTATCATAGTTTGAGAACCAAAACTCGTACCCGCCAGAGTAATCTGACATATCATAATCAAGAGAAATTGCAGTATCAGATTCATAAATATAACTTGGTTCACCAAAAGCTTCAATAACTGCTTCTTGAGTCGATTTCCCCGTAATACCCTTGCTTAACATAATATCTGGGGCTAGATTATTCTTATACGATTCAAGGTCAATGTAAACACGTGTTACGAAACCATCTTTTGCTTCAATTGTGTTTTGGCTAAGATTATCGATTCCAACGCGAATCTCTTTCTTTCCATCTTTTCTAAATGCAATGCTTGATGAGTATTCATTCGGTGCGATTTTCTCTGTAAGACGATCGCTTGTTTTCCATCCTGCAGTTTCGAGATCAGCAATGGTCATTGGAAGTTTGAAAACATCACCTTCTATAGAAATTGTGAAATCATAAATATCATCTGACAAGTCCGCTACTTTTTTGTCGTTGTTTGCACAAGCGACCAATACCAGCGAGGCAAGTACAATTACAAATACTTTTTTAAATAAATTTTTCATGGTTACATCCTTTTCTAAATATCTGTCATTATCCTATCGTATTGCATTACAGTTTCGACCTCCCTGTAATCAAACGTCGTTTTTATGTCATGAATTTGTGAAAAATATTGTTTGTTAAGAACGAGCCCATAAAAAAAGCCGCATTGCTGCGGTTCTCTTAGTCTGTAATTGCCCACTCAGGCATTTCATTGCCACGGCGTACAAGTATTCCTTTTTGATAATCAGTTTGGTTGATGAATAGAAGGATTTCCTGTTCCTCTTCTTCACTACAACCCCACAACAATTTGACTTCTAAATCTCTCTTTAAGATATCAGCCACAATCATAACTGCGTCTATCGTTGAACGTTTTACACTTCCTTTGAAAACTTTAATCGCTTCAATGTCAGCCAAGTAGCCATAATCAACGGGATAAACCATGTTGTGGTACTTAGGATGGCGCGATCCTTTTTCTTGAGAAATCACTAAATTCGTTGATAAGACGAGTGAATCGATTTTCTGCCAGAAGTATCCGTTGTTTAACAGTTCTTGCATACTATCATCCCTCTTTCTCTCTTTCAATATTATACCCTTTGTTTCATGCCGTGTAAATAGGCTTCTTCTTTCATGAAAGGAATTTACAGATTATTGTAACAAGTTGACACATTAAAAGAGTAAGCGGTTATGCTTACTCTCTAATTATGCTTCTAAAGTTACAGAAATGGTCATTGTCTTACCATCGCGATTGACTTCAATTTCAACGGTTTCGCCAACTTTATGTTTGTAAAGTTCACGGCGGAAATCTTTAAATGATGTAACCTCAACATCGCCAAATTTTGTCAAGATATCCCCTTCTTTTATACCCGCTTTATTTGCAGGTCCACCAGATGTAACCTCGGCAATGAAGACACCTTTTTCAATGCCATCAGGGATGTTGTATGACTTTCTCATAAAGTCATTAAGATCTTCAAGTGAGACTGCTGAGATTCCAATAATCGGATACGATACCTTTCCATTCTCAGCAATTTGTTCAATAATTGGAACAACTTCATTAATAGGGATTGCAAAGCCCATACCCTCAACATTTGATGAACTGAGTTTCATTGAGTTTATGCCAATCAGTTCACCCTTCATATTAACCAGAGCACCACCACTGTTACCAGGATTAATCGCTGCATCGGTTTGCATAACAACCATATCCCAGTCGGCAATGCCATCATTATTCAAGTCAACGGGAATTGAACGGTCTTTTCCTGAAATAATACCAAATGTTACAGAGTTCGCAAATTCAATTCCCATCGGACTTCCGACAGCAACTACAAATTCACCAACTTTTGAAAAGGAAGAGTCCGCAATTTCGAAAGGCTCGATATCAATATCGGCTTCAACTTCTAAGAGCGCTAAATCGGTATACGGATCAGAACCAATAACCTTAGCGGCGACTTTTTCACCATTTGAGAACTGAACATAGACTTTCTCATTGCCATCAATGACGTGATGGTTGGTAATAATCTGAAGTTTGCCATTTTCATTTTTATAAATTGCCCCTGAACCACTTCCAGCTGTTTGACCGCGTTGTTCATTGATAACACTGACGACCTTGTCGCGGACATCATCGGCGACTTTAGTAACATCTGTTGTCATCTGTGAAACAACTTTTTCTACAGTAGTGTTTGTCGATGGTTTATCACCGTTGTTACTTACATTTTGTTGGTTTTGACGGGCATTGTACACTTCATACGTTAGATAACCATTCCATCCGAGCAACACGACCATAATTGCAATGATTCCATTCTTTAATCCTTTTTTCATTGTATGTCTTCCTTTCAATTGTTTTCTTTGATAAAAGTGAGATGACCGTTGTTCATTCCCCACAGTTCGTGGCAATACCGGGCAACGGTTCGTGTATGTGTCATTACAATCACAACACGTCCTTCCTCAGCCAATGATCTTAAGAGCTCTAATACTTGCAAACTCTCGTGAGCATCGAGATTTTCGGTTGGCTCATCTGCCAAAATTACATCGGGATTATGAGCAACAGCACGGGCAATGCTCACACATTGTTTTTGTTGCGCTGTAAGTTTGCTTACTTTTTTGTGAGCTTGGTCAGCGGATATACCAACTCGGTTCAAGAGTCCGTAAACCGCGGTTTCATGGTAGGGATAACCACTTATTTTTAATGTAAGCTGAATGTTGTCCATGACCGTCGCATTTGCGATTAAGTTAAAGGTTGGAAAGATCATTCCCACTGCCATGGCGCGATAATCATCACGATTCAAAGTGGCCATATCGGTATTCTTGAAACAGATGATGCCTTCACTGGGCGTATCCAAACCTGCAAGCAAGGAAAACAGGGCATCTTTGCCGGATTCTCTTTTTCCAATAACGGCATAGAATTTCCCAGCCATAAAATTAACGGTAATGTTGTTTAAGTGTTTGTCTTTATTTGAAAGTGATATTTTATCGAGTTGTAACATTACGAACTCCTCTCTGTGAACATATGTCGCGGTTCATAATACAGTGTATAGACGATTCCCAATGATGATACAAGTATAACCAGTGCGATTGAAATGAGTGCAGTATTTATGATTGCAGGTGCGTTTAGATTCAAAGTATAGGACATAGGTTCCGCAGTATTTATCAAGGGTGATACTATGGTTACATTTTCACCACGAGCATATCCAACCTTAGATAACAACGAAGTTGCGGGTTGTGCCAGCGCATAGCCAATTCCCAATCCAACTGATAAACTCACGATCAGCAGCGTTAGTGATTCGTAAAGATATGAACGGATGATTCTGCTTTTTCGCATACCGGCTGTTCTTAAGACGATTAACTCATTGCTGCGTCGATACGTATTGAATGCACTGAATGCAAGAAGCACGAGCGCACCAATGGGGAGCACATACCAGAGATAGTGTGATGTCATGGACTGGAGCGTTGCAAAGGGTGCAACATTTTCTTGGTAAGCTTGGGCATCGGGTGCTAGTGTATACACGCGATCCAAACCAATTTCATGAGCCTGATCAATAAATTGTTCAAGGGTTGACGCATCCTTGAGATAATAGGTAGCATCAAGACTCACCAAGGCGTCACTTTGAATGTATTCGCTGTATACCTTAAGAGTATTGCTTGACATCAAAATTTCATTGTCACTGTTCAAATAGTCTGGATATTTCTTTTCAGTCTTTGTTTTATCTTGAAACAAGCCAGTAATGGTAAAGTTCATCTGTGGTAAGTAAGGATGCAATTCTGCTTTAAACGTTGTTCCTACAGCGAGCTTATTCGCCGCAGCAAATGCTTCACTGACGATAACTTCACCATCACTTGTAAACATTGTTCCTTCAACAAGAGTACGTGTACCCATTGCAAACCCAGGCATTATGCTTGGATTATTAACACCAATCAGCTGTGCTTTTGGCGTAAGACCGGCGGCAATATTGCCATTTGATGTGGGTTGGTAAACTGTCTCAGTACCCACGGATGCTAAGTTTTCATTCACAAGAAATGATCGGTAAATCAAATCACTATGGTCGACAGCACTTGATTGGCTCAAGGCTTCTTTAATTGCATGCGAGGTTGCAGGCATCGATGCGATGCGACCAACCTCAGCATACTGTTCCATTAGAACACTCATATCTGTCTGAATTGTAACCTTAGCTCCGTATTGGTCCTGGTACTCTTTTTTCTTGATATCTGTCGTGGCATGAACCATCATTGCGATTGTTGTCGCGGCAATAAGGCTTACCAATACGATACCTACAAGAAGATTGCGAATGGTATTTCGTTTTAAACTGCTGATTGTGTTTCGTCCGATTTGCATTTCGCAACCTCCTTACATGACAAGTCTATCATTTTAATTGTTAATCCAATGTTAACGCTTCGGGAAACGAAAGGTAAACGGACGTTCCAACGCCAATTTCACTCTCAACCCATACAACACCATTGCAAAGGTCACATACATGATTCACCAAGCTTAAGCCAATGCCATAGCCATCACTCTTCAAATCATTCAAACGCACTTTATGACCAAAGATTGCCTCGAGTTCATCTTCTTTAATACCAATCCCTGTATCTTCAACTTTAATGATCACAGAATTATTCTGGGTCTTAACACTGAGATTAACGGGTTCATTGCGTGAGTATTTCAAGGCATTATCGACAATGTTGGTAAGTGCTCGATACAACCATTTATCTTTTCCCATAATAAGCGCCGTATCGTCAAACTCAAAATTGACTTCAGCATTTTCGCGATAGGAATCACACACCTCTGCACCAATGAGAACGACATCAATGCATTCAAGCGTCTCATCTTGACGCTCATCACTAAGTGTTAAAACATCATCGACAGTATCACGCAGTGTCGCAATATATTTAAGACCCGCCGCATCATGATTTTGTTCAAGATGGGTGCTCAGAATAGCAAGTGTATTTTTCTGTTCGTGTGATAGGTAAGAGTGCAGTCGTTTGTATGATGCTTCGTCTAATGTCTCTACTGCTTGTTCTGCTTTGCCCTTATCAAGGCGTCGCATTAATAGATAGAAGCCCACAGTTGCCCCACCAATTGCCAAGCCTGTCAAGATATAACGTTGCTTCATAGTAGCATTGCTTTGGCTCGTGTCAGCAGTTGTCTGAACAGACATCGCCTCTTGAAATCCCGTGCCGCCTTCTACCAAGGCAAACCCATTGGAAGATGCAGTCGGATACAGGAGAAAATCATTATTTGCACTGGATTGATTGGTTGTATAAAGTAACATCAACAATGTCGCAATCATTAAAAAATAGGCACTGCTGTATATAATTTTTAATCTTCGCATAGTTGGTATCCCTTTCCACGAATGGTGATCAAGAGATCGTGTTCACTCACCTCATTGAGTTTCTTTCTGATGCGAGCCATATGAACACGCAACACCGAGGAGAACGGATCAAATGTCTCATCGTAGACATGTTCCGCAATGGCTTCGGTTGAAACAACTTCAGGGTGCTTCATGATAATAAACTCCAAAATATCAAACTCTTTGGGTTTTAAGTCGATGCGTGTGTCGGCGTAGACGACTGTGCGACTTAAAGAATCTAATTCAAGATTGCCCACTTTCACACTTGAACTGCTTCTACCATAATAGCGACGCACCACAGCATTGATACGTGCATTCAACTCCACAAGTTCAAAGGGTTTGGTGATGTAATCATCGGCACCCAGATTCAGACCTTTTGTACGGTCGGTGAGACCATCACGAGCACTAATGATAATGATTGGTGTGTTGTTGGTGCTTTCGCGAAGCATGTTTAGGACCTCAAGACCATCGACATCGGGAAGATTGAGGTCAAGCAAAATAACATCATAATCATTGATTGAAGCAAGCTCTTCACCATCAAGTCCCATGTGACAAACATCAACCTGAAAAGAATATCCTTCCAATCCAGATTTCATCGTTTTTGCTAACGCTATATTATCCTCAACCACTAAAACGCGCATACCAGCACCACCTTTATTTCTATTATAACGATTTATATGTTAATTGAATGTTTACTGTGTGAAAATACTCTAAAAATAGAAAAATGCGCCTTAATAAGCGCATGTACTATTCTTGGACATGGTCCAAGGCTTGTTTGAATATTTCCATTACATGGCTGTCAGCCAAAGAGTAAAATGAGTACTTACCAACCTTATTCACTTTCACAAGATTCATCTTGCGCAGTGAAGACAATTGGTGCGATACCGCTGATTGTGTCATTCCCAAAACCTCACGCAGATCATCAACACTTACGGTTGCATTGGATAGGATTGTGAAGATTCGCAAACGCGTTGGGTCAGCAAACATTTTAAATAAGAGTGACAAGTCATTATAGTCATCATCGGAATGGAGTACTGCTTTCAGTGAATCCATCTCATGTGCTGTAAGTTCCTTATGGTCCATTGTATCACCTTCTTATATCTATTATAGCGCAGACTTTCTCATTCACCTAATCGAAGGCTCACTTATGGTTTTGAGCCATTGCATGGTGTAATGCATCGCCAACCGACTCCACAATCGTATCGGCATATTTCTTCATCGCATCGACTCCATTGCTCATAACATACCCATAATATGCTTTAATCATCGGCAAATCATTGAAACTATCACCAACTGCGTACACACTGCCTTCCAATTGGTAGTGGTCAACAATCTTAGCAATACCGGTTGCTTTTGTAACGCCTGCAACACCTACATCGACATTCTCAACATTTGGAAAGGATACGATGCCTTTATGCTCATACAGATCATTTATCCGGTCCGACAATGCAATGGCTTTATCACCACCACTTGTGTGAATGTAAAAGCCACTGGTCCCAGCCTTTACAATTTCTTCCAATTCTGTAATCTCAATATTGGGTTCAAATTCGTCAAGGGCATCTTCATTCCCGTAAACACGGCACAAACGATAGCCATCAGTCACTCCATAAAATTCAATACCGAAATCATCAATCGTTTGTATCATTTCACGTGCCAAAGACTCATCCATGCTGGACGCGAAAATTTCTTCAAGTTCATGTGTTAGGACAGCACCGCCATTAATTCCAATGACAAAATCAAAGGGAATGCCGTATTTTCTCATTTCAAAAAGAATTGAATCGATGCTTCGTCCTGTGCATATTCCAAATTTATGGCCTTGCTCACGGAAGGTTTCAATTGCATTCAAATCATAATGTGTTACCTCATGATTCTTAAATAATGTTCCATCAAAGTCACTCACAAATACATGTTTCACACTACATTCCTCGTTTCTTATGGCGAATATACGCAATCATAGCATACCCCGCAATGCAGCCATCCGAGACGGCCTTCGCAATTTGTTGAACACCCGGTGTACAATCTCCAGCTGCGTATAAACCGGGAAGGTTGGTTGCCATTTCTTCATCAACAACAAGACGACCATTTTGAACCTCAACGCCTAATTTTGTGGCAAGGTCAGTGGAACTTGCTAAACCAATGGCAATAAATATGCCATCCAGATCGAGTGTTGCTTTTTCAAGTTCTACGCCACCCACTTTTTCTTCACCATATACTGCAATGACCTTGTCCGTTATAATCTCACAACGCGGATCAAAGTTACCTGTTGGCGCTTCACCATTTGTGAGGACATAGACCTTCTCAGCAATTTCCACAAGTTCTGCCGCTTCACTGGCAGCGTAATCCGCACTCCCAATAACTGCTACAGTTTTCTTACGATAAAAAAATCCATCACAGACTGCACAATAGGAAACACCTTTACCATTATAGTTTCGAATCTTTTTAATTCGCGGAATGTTGCGATGTGAACCGGTAGCAATAAGCACACTCATTGCTTGATAGGTTTCTGTTGTTGTACGGACACTGTACCCTGCTTCATCAAAAGCAATGGATACAACTTCATCACTAATTACAGGAATACCCAATTGTTCTGCTTGATCAATGCCACGTTCAATCAACTCGGGACCGCCAATTGATGGAAAGCCATAAAAATTATCAATCACTCGGGCTTGTTCACTTGCACCAATTCCTTTACCGATTACCAGTGGATCTACATTTCCACGTTTAAGATAGACTGCAGCCTGAATCCCAGCTGGTCCTTTTCCTATAATTAATGCGTCTGTTTTAATCATTGCCCATCGCTCCTCATTCGTTACCTTATTATATGATAACAGGGAGTACCCTTCAAGCGAAATTGAAAAGCCTGTGGTATTATAAAATAAAAGAGGAACACGATGAAATCAAAAGACGGATACATCATAAATCAAGGACTGACACAACACATTCATAACGGAAGATATGATTCTGCTTACAATGGTTGTGGATGGATTGCTGCTTATAATTTTCTTAAAATAAACGGTGTTTCCATGCGCTCGGAAAAAGTACGAACACAACTTCGCCTCATAATGAAGGGGAAATTCGGTACAAATCCTTTTTCACTCTATCGCTTCTTACGTAGAAATGGTTTCCCCGTTCAGCGTACCTACAGACTTCGTAAAAGCAAAAACTATAACTCTGGGATCGTACTGTACTTTACAGGAAAGACCCTACACTACGTTGCATTTTATAAGACATCCGAAGACACCTATCGATTCTTGAATGCCACATATGGCTTGGAAAACGATATCCGAGCGTTCCCGCAATTTATTGATGAATCCACGAAATTTCCACTTGGAATGATATTAAGTATTTAAGCCACATTGTGGCTTTTTTTTCTGTCAAAGAAGAAATCCAATGATATGTCTTGACAAAGGTCGTTTACAACTGTAATCTATAGATGTGTTTACAGTTGTAAACAAGGAGGAACCTTATGGATAACATTATTCAGGTTAGGAATTTATCAAAGCATTACACAAAGAAGAATGGGGAAGTCTTCGAAGCCGTTCGTGGAATTGACTTCGATGTCCGGCGTGGTGAAATATTTAGTTTCCTTGGACCCAACGGTGCAGGAAAGAGTACTACAATCAACATGCTTACAACACAAAAAATACCAACATCAGGAACCATAACAATCGATGGCAAGTCATTACTTGATGATCCAATCTTTGCACGCAGTAAAATTGGTGTTGTTGCCCAACATAACAATCTTGACCGTGGCTTAACGGCTCGGGAAAATCTAATCTTTCATGCTCAATATTTTGGCATGAATCTCGCTGATGCCAACCGCAAAGCTGACGAGCTCTTGGAGCGCTTTGGGTTACTGGAATGGCAACACGAGTATGTCAAAAGTTTCTCGGGAGGAATGGCACAACGTCTTAAAATTGCCAGAGCAATCGTTCATGACCCTGATGTACTATTCTTAGATGAACCGACTACTGGACTCGATCCAGCATACCGAAACATTCTGTGGGAACAAATGATAGCACTCAATAAAAAGGGAACAACCGTTTTTCTCACAACACATTATATGGAAGAACCCGAACAATTCTCTGATCGCATTGCGATATTTAGTAATGGTGTGATTCAAGCCATTGGCACGACAGAAGAACTCAAAAAGTTGACTCCTTCAAAGAATATTATCACGATTGCTTTGGAAACACTTGAAGATTACACACTCAATCAAGCCAAGAAACAACATGGCGTTAATGATGTTGTACGTCACAACGAAACAACCATGATTCTCTACATGGATGATCTTGAGAATACATCGACCATTCTAAATTGGGTTAACACTCTTGAAATCACCATCAAAAATTTTAGTGTTAGTTCCGCAACACTTGACGATGTCTTTGTCCATTTGACAACTAAAGGAGCCAAATAATCATGACACAAAACCACAAATGGTTAACATTCAAAACAATGATCAAACGTGACCTCTTAATTCAAGCGCGTGATAAAAATGAATTTATTTTCCGCGTCGCGATGCTTCCACTTATCCTTATCTTTATTTATGGGTTCGTCTTGCCTCGTATTGGTGTTGTATCCTCCGAATTTGCAGCAAACATGTTCCCCGGAATGGTGGGCATGTCCCTTCTCTTAACAGGCATTCACGGTACCGCAGTACCACTGACAATGGATTTCAACAACTCTCGCGAGATTGAGGACCGTCTCCAAGCTCCTGTCGATACAAAATACATCGCACTTGCAAAGATGTTTGTAGGAATTGTGGAGGCATGGATTGGCGCGTTAATTGTCTTACCCATCTCCCTTCTCTTTATGAGTCAGCATTTATCGTTTACATTGGCAGGATGGGACTTCGTTGTCTTATTTGGAATCTTGCTCCTCGCTTCGCTTGCATCTGCTTCACTTGGGCTCCTAGTCGGCACAATTGTAAAACCAATGCAAATTGCAGCAATGTTTCCAGGATTCCTGATGCCATTAGTATTCACTGGGGCTATCTTCTTTACATGGAACGCATTGACACCTCTTCTACCTGTCAAGATGTTTGTTCTTATCAATCCTCTCGTTTATATTAATGAAGCACTCCGTGGCATCATGAACAGCAATGTTACTTCAATGCCTTTCATTATGAGCATTGGTGGTATCGTATTCTTCACTGTTGTTATGAGTTCATTGGGATTCAAGAGATTTATGAAATTAGCAAAGGCATAGAAAAAGGACACCGCAAGGTGTCCTTCATCAATTATTTACGTTTCTTTTGAATCGCTACTACTGCAAGACCAAGTCCTACAAGCAAGATTCCACCGCTATGGCTTGCAACGCCTGTTGCAGGCAAAGTAGGCCCTGGAGTTGGTTTCACTTCCGGGGTTACCTCTGGTTTTACTTCAGGGGTTGGATTGACACCATTAGGTGTCCATGTTGCTTTTAAGAGCATATTTCCATTGACAGCGTCAGTTGCAAAATTCCACGCAACACCATTGTACATCCATCCACTGAATGTATAGCCAGCTTTTGTTGGCACAGTTGGTGCACTAATCGTTGAACCTGCGACGATATTTTTGAGTGGCGCAACAGCACTTCCACCATCTGAGTCAAAGCTTACTGTATAGGATAAGACAACAACTGGGTTCTCTTCCCACACTGCAACAAGTGTCATATCACCCATTACTTGGTCACTCATAAAGTTCCATGCAACACCATTGTGGGTCCATCCTGTTAAGGTATAGCCATCTTTCGTTGGCATTGGTGGTTGAATTGACGATCCTTCCGCTACATCTGTAAGCGGAAATACTTCGCTTCCGCCATTACTATCAAATGTAACAGTGTATGTTGGAACCGGTAATTGTGATACGCCATATTCATAGTGAATATCCAATTTATGTCCTGTCATCCAATTTGCGGGTGGCCAATAAGGAACAAATTCAGGATTATCAAATGGATCACCATCCATTTCAAATGGATATGCCCCCAATTTGTCATGACTTGCTTCGTCATTTAAATATAATGTTTCACTTACTGTAGGGTTCTTCCACTCAGGATTATTGTTTCCCGAGACAAAGCCAACAGATGCACCCGATGTAACGGAACTGCTTGGGTTTACATCCTGAACTGGACTGCCGAAATCGTCAACATGGTAGAATGCACCAATATATGTGCGTGCTGGTAAATCTTGAGTAACAACATAACTGTCTGTTTCATAGAAAACAGAGTCAGCTCCGAATATTCCAAGATGTGATAATTCTCCAGTACGTCCGCGTTCTGTTCGAGTGTTACCAACATTGTGACGGCTTTGGATTAGAATCGGTGTATTCTTCATCGCACTGATTCCTGTAGAAAGATTATTGTATGCAAAGAAATCTTCTTTTGATTTGATTTCTGTTTCTGTTTTTCCTACTGGTGATGGATTTTCACGATCTTGACGGTTCATGTATGTCGAGATTGTAATACTACGTGTGATTTTCTCACCAATAAGTAATTTAACAGTATACTCATTATTTACACCATCATATGCAGGAACCAAACTCTTCAATCCATCAATTCGTACCATGACGATATTTGATGTAGGAAGCGCAAGTCCATGCTCTGTATTTAATTGAGCAACTGATTTATAATAGTCAGAGAAATATTCATCATAATCAACGTACCCTGACTCGGTTGCAACCAAATCATAGGTATTATAATCACCATAGTAGTATTCAATATTTACTTTGGGACGGTGACGTGTAATGGTTACCGAATCCAATTCGTATAAGTCACGACCACGTGTAAATGTTGTAACATCTTCACCAAGATGATTGATAAGTAAGTTTGTGTTTGCATCTAATGCGATGCTTTGTGTAGACCCCATTGGGCTATCTTCAATATTCGCTGACGATTCAACATTAACAGCATCAGTTTCATCTGCATTAATACGCAGCGATCCAATTCCTATAATTAACGTTAACGCAACGAACAAGGGCATGATTCTCTTGTACATTGTGCCTCCTTGGATTGTTTGTTTAATTTAACAATCTTCACAAGCATATAATAACAATACACAAACCACATATTCTTCAAATGTAATGAGAATGGCTATCAATGTCATGAACGTACCGTTTTCTATCATATCGATGTTTTCGTGCAATTTAGTTTCCGCAATTATTTCTTGATTTTACCAAATAAGTATTGAATTTTAACACCATAGCGTTATAATATACTAGCATGCTCCGTTAGCTCAGTCGGTAGAGCAACTGACTCTTAATCAGTGGGTCCACGGTTCGAGCCCGTGACGGAGCACCAATGATACATTTAACCACCTAAAGGGTGGTTTTTTCATGGTTAACACTCTGCATAAGAAAAGACAGCACTTCGCTGTCTCTTTTATTATTTAATAAACGCAAACACAATCAGTACAACGATTCCCAAGGCAATACGGTACCAACCAAATACTTTGAAGTCATGTTTTTTAATGTAGTTCATGAGGAAGCGAATGGCAAAGACAGAAACTACGAATGCTACGACCATTCCAACAATTAATAAGATTGCCTCTTGGAACGTAAATGCGAAGCCCATTTTAACAAGTTTTAGAAGGCTTGCTCCAAACATTACGGGAACTGCCATAAAGAACGTAAACTCTGCTGCAACATAACGTGACACACCAATCATTAATGCACCTACAATAGTGGCTCCTGAGCGTGATGTTCCTGGGAAAATTGCTGCGATCAATTGGAACACACCAATGATAATTGCCGTTTGATAAGTAATTTCTGATATTTTTGTAATCTTAGGTTTTCGACCCTTGTTGCGATTTTCTACAACAATAAAGAATATACCAAATAGAATTAACATGATTGCAACACTTGTTGAGTTGTAGAAGTATTTGTTGAACACGTCATCAAATAGAATACCGATAACCGCTGCAGGCACACATGCTACAACAATCTTCATCCACATGCTGAAGATTTCCGGGGAAATTGTCACACCATTTCCTTTGCGTTTAAACGGCCACAACTTATTCCAGTACAGTACAACAACTGCTAATATCGAACCCAATTGAACAACAACTAGGAAAACCGACATGAACTGTTCGCTGACCGAAATTTTCAAAAATTCATCCACAAGAATCATGTGTCCTGTGCTACTAATTGGCAACCATTCTGTAATTCCTTGTACAACACCTAGAAATATTATTTTAAGTAAATTAATAAAAAACTCCATAAGTCCTCCTCATTAATACAACACTTCCTAAATTCTACCATAATTACAATTGAAGTACGATATTCATTCGTACTTTCTTTGTTACAGTTTTGTTAGGAAGCAAGTGAATATATCTTCAATTCTATCGACACTGAATGAATGCATCATTCTAATAAAAAACACACTGAGTGTGTTTAGTCTTGCAAGTCAACAATAGGCAAAGCATGTTCAGCTGCCTCTGCTTCAAAGAATACTCCTGGCTTCATCTTAACGGTTGCATTAAAGAGTGTCCCTGGGAACGTTGAAATCGCAGTATTCAACTCAGCAACCTTGCGATTCAGCAATCGGCGTGCGGCTTGGAGGTGTTCTTCAACATCAACTAATGCTTTTTGTAAATTTAGAAATTGTGTGTCTGCCTTCAAGTCTGGATATGCTTCCGCGATTGCAAGGACACGATTCACCACTTCATTCATTTGTTCATTGTAGGTATCGCGATTGATCAATGCTTCATTGCGTTTCGTTACAACAAGTTCAAGCACACGCTTCTCGTGTTCCATATAACCCTTAACTGTATTTACAAGGTTGGGAATCAATGCAAATCGTTTTGACAAAGCAACATCGATACCTGATGATGCTTCTTGCATTTCAATATTTAACCGTTTCACACGATTGTAGAAACCAATATACATGATAACGATGATTCCTATAATTGCGAGCAGTATCCAAATAAATTCCATTATGTTTCCTCCTTAAACAACGTATTGTCCAAATCCAATTCCGTGATGATTTCTTTGATGACGCGAACATCCATCGCAACTGCACGGGTGTAGTCAATGTCGATTTCTCCAAATAGTGGTGCTTCGAACGAATCTCGACTCGTATAAAGGGCCAAATACAAGATGCCCTTACGAATAACAAGACTGATTTCACACCCAACTGCTTGCCGTAATTGTTTTACCTTATTCATAAAATGCGGTGTAAAAATATAAAATGCTTCATGTTCGTCATTGCTGAATGTCACAAACATTTCGTTGAATTCTGTATCTTCAAATTTCATTTTGCGAGAGCCGTCTGTACGTCTGCCCTTTGAGAACTTATTCCACATTCCTGCATCTCGGATTCTTACATAATTATGCGATGGCTTATGAAAATCAAAAACATAGACTTGCCCTTTAAAATAGGTGATTGTTGTGGTTGTCTTGCCTGACTGTTGAACATTTTGCGACAAGACATCACAGCGTTCAAAATCAACGCCTTTATAATTCCCTTTCATCAGGTCATTGGAACTGAATCGATTCCCCGTATCAATAACCCCTGTTTCAATCATAAGATCTTTACCTAATCCCGATTGGGGATTAAAGGATACACCGTTAAATTCACGACTGAATACCTCAAGCATAATATAGTCTTTAACTTTACTGCGATATCTTTTTGTACAGCTGTGGGTATACATAATGTATAAGCCCACATTGATGATGAGTGCTAAGAAGAAAAGTCCAAATCCCTGTTGGACTGCACCGGTAAGAAATGAGAATAGCATTAAAACAACACTCGCGATCCCAACACATGTTTGGATCGTGATTGCTCGGGATAATGCTTTGCGTTCATTTGCTACATAGTGGTTCAGTGCATCAGTATCCATGTTATTTTCCTTTACTTCACATCGAGTGTGTTGAGATAGTGTTGGTAGTCAAGAACTTCCTTTGTATTGACTTGGTTGATGATTGCCTTGATAAGTGTATCAAGGTGTTCCCCTTCACGATAGTCAGCTGCAGCAAAATAGCGAATACGGTGTTCCTTTATCATGCGGTGTACTTTGACCTTGTCATTTGTATAGGGATTGTATACACCAATTGAGTGTCCACCATTCATATTAACCAAGCGCATGCAGGGAATATCAGTATCACTGTCGCCAATATAAACCATTTGAGAAAAGGGAACACGGTGTTCACCGGGTTTATAATAACTGTTGACTTCTTGATCGTTTACATCTAGCACGCCTTTTTCAATGCGAAATAGAAACTGCGTTTTGTTGGTATAGTTAATGGCTTGTGCAGGCCAAACGGCAATACCTTTTTCGTCATAATAAAATGATGACGCATAAATTCGTTTGAACACGCCTTCTTTTCCAAGTACGGTGCCTTCAATCATTTCCTTCAGCCCCGAGGAAATAATGTAATGTTCTACATCAACCCCCATGATGTCACCATATTTATTAACACGGTCAAACCATGATTCGACACCCGGAAACAATTCAATTTTCGCACCATAGTCTTCCATGCTTTTACGATCAAAAACGTGTTTCCCCCGTGCTTCTTCAACCATCTTATACATGTAAGCAAGGTTGGTATCCATATCATTTTCTTCTGCCATGCGATTTACCTCTTGCCAAAAGTCTTGGACATCATAACCCACCGATTGAATAAATCCTTGGGCTTGCATGTCATCTGGTGTTAAGGTTTTATCAAAATCATAACATATTGCAATTACAGGTCTGTCTTCAGGTTTTCTTCTCATTGTATTACCTCTACTTATCACTATTCTACCATTTCTGATGGCTGATTGTTAGCGAAAATAAAAACCAGCCGAAGCTGGTTTACTGAATCTTGAAGCGTGAGAAATTGGGGAAATCTAATTTGACCGCGTCATCAAATCCATTGTATTTAACAGATAATTTCAACTGGATTGGTAGATTATCCGGTCCACCTTTGAGTGCAATGCTTGCAGTCAATGTTTGGAAATCAGCAGTTTCATTGATATCCATCACAAAAGAAATATCTTCAATGCTTAATTCCATTTCTTCGAGATAAGATGCAAAGACTGTGTTCAATCCCGCAACGGTCTCTTTTGTTGAGTCATTGACTGTGTATTGATACCCAGTGGCAGTTCGTTTGGCTTCCATTCCAGCAATTGCATCTGTTGTTAATTGCAATTTGTTAATATCAGTCAGATTAAGAATTGTATTCATCGTCGGCACCAATTCCTGTGATCGCTCGCCAATTACAAAACGGCTGGGTTCAACTTGGTCACCATCCTCATACAGAACGCCATCATGTCCGTAAAGGTTAACACCCATACTGACACCATGAGATCCTGCTGTAAATTTCGCGATGAATTCGAGATCATCTACAGATTTAAGTATTTTATTTCCTTGGTAAGAACCCGTGAAAGTCATGGAATCTCCAAGTGGCAATCCTTCCATTTCTACATCCAAAGTGACAGCAACATCCATTTTCTGATGGTTTTGATGATTTTTTAATGCATCGTTAAAGACAGCAGTTTTATCAAATTCAGCAGGCTTTGCTGCACATCCAACAAGAACAAGTGCAGAAAGTACAAGTGCAAGTAATTTTTTCATCTCAATTCCTCCTTGTACGCTCAGTATAGCATTGCGTAAAAGTAGGAACATGACACATTTGTAAGGTAAGAAAAAAAGTGTCTAAGACACTTTTTGAGTCGGACGTTCTGTGAAACCATCCACATACCATGCTGCATAAGCGGTTGTACGATCGTGCATTTTGAGAATTGCATACGGATTGTAGCCAACTTCAAGCAACCGTTCTTTCGTATACAAGAACTCTGCTTCATTATCGCAAAATATATAACTATACGTAACACTGCGGTCAATGGCTTCAATAAAATCTGTGAGGATTGATGTCACTGCTTCTAAATCTTCGAGAGTGCGGTCTTTAAACATACCCTTGTCTGCGATTTCCAACTTCATCACAGCAACATCCGATTCGTTTGTTAAACTCAAACGTGCTTCAACAACACGTCCACCTAAATCTAACATCATATCCGCATACGACGTGCGGTAGGTCAAGTAATCAATCACATCATACAGACGGCCTTCAATTGCTTCATGTTGCCAGTCGTTGAGATCGCCATCCTTTGGGTAGGTCACCACAATTTCTTGTGCATGATTCTCCAACAAATCCATAATATTCTCTAATTCATTTGCGAGTGATTCGTCGTTCTTTAAGACAACACCCAATCCAATATAAGTATCCATACATAACCTCATTCTTTGTGCGTAAATTATAACATATCTGTCAATTACTTTTTAATAACGCGGCGTAATGCCATAACGGTTGGTGTTACGATGAGAACCACAATAACACTCTTTATCAACGTGCTGGTTGAGATTGCACCAATAATCAGACTCACTGCGCTGTTTCCAGATTGCTCTAAAATTGCTTGTGCATAAATTAAATAGAGCATCGTATAGACTCCGAATGTATTGGTTAAATTTCCCAACAAGGTCGAAACCATGATACCAACCTTCGAATCTTTCTTGAAGAGACGACTTACATAATAGGTTGTCACTGGGATAAGTACTCGTGGTAAAACGGAAATCAATGGATTTGCGAAAAAAGGATCCAATACAGAGGTAGGCGAAATTATTGCAATAAACATTGACGTAAGTGCAAAGGATAACGACACCATAATCCCTTGTTTAAGTCCCAAAACAAGCGCCGCAACAATGGTAGGAATGTGGGCGATTGTTACACTGACAACAGGAAGGCGCAGCGTTCCCAAGGGGGTAAACATCATGACGACTGTAAGTGCCATAAACATCGTCGTTACAATCATGTTCTTTGTTTTTCCAGTTTGATTCATATAACCCTCCATTTTCATGTCATATTATAACGTATGTATTCCTACTTTAAAAGACATAGACACCTACCTTCTTTATAGGATACAAACATCAATTCGTGATACACTATTATGAGGAGGTATCTTATGAACATCATTATCAACGAACATACTCTCAATGGATTCAACTACCTGGAATTGATTGATACCACATGTGTCGACCAACCAGCACCCCTTGTTTTCTTTTTGCATGGTTACACCAACAACAAAGAACTTTCAATAATTAGCGGTTACAAGTTAGCTCGAAATGGTTACCGGGTTATCCTCTTGGATGCAAAATACCATGGTGAACGTCGCATTAACAATCAACGCGTTCCTGAATATCGCTTGCCCGAGATTATCAATCAAAGTCTCAAAGATATCGATGCAATTCATAACGAGCTTACAACACGAAACCTGGTGATTGTTGGCCGTGTTGGTGTAACAGGAGAGTCATTGGGTGGCATTACAACACTCGCAGCACTCACACAATTTAAATGGATTGATGTTGCTGTATCACTGATGGGTACACCCTCAATCTATCAATTCTTCAAATCACAATTACAACACCTGGATCTAGGTGAAGTTACCAAGAAAATTGGTGGTGCAATAATTACCGGTCTTAAAGACATTGATCTTAGCCGTCATCCTGAAACGCTTGCCGGACGCAACGTACTCTTGTGGCATGGTGATGTTGATCAAACCGTTCCTTATTATGACGACTGGGCATTTTATAAGACTGCGAAGCACCATGATTATGGTACCAACCTGTCATTCGAATTGACCCATAATGTGGGCCACTATGTTGGCCGTGATACAACTGATATGATGGTTGCCTACTTCAAAGCAAACTTATAGTACATAATTGCTAAAAGTGGCGTATAATAAATTCTAGAAATGAGGTACTTATGATTTCAATTAAATCACAACGCGAAATTGAAGGCATGTACGAGTCGGGTCAACTTCTCGCACGTATTCACGAAGCACTTCGCGATTTTATTAAAACAGGTATTACAACACATGATATTGATCAGTTTGTGCATACAATGATTACCGAGAATGGTGGCATTGCTGCTCAAATTGGTTATGAAGATTATCCTTATGCGACATGCATTAGCGTCAACGACGCGATGTGTCATGGCTTCCCTACCCACGATAAACTGAAAGATGGCGACTTGGTTAAAGTTGACTTTTGTATCGATTTACGCGGTTTCCTATCCGATTCATGCTGGGCATACAGTGTCGGTACACCTTCAGATGCTGTACGGAAACTTATGGAAGTCACTGAAAAAGCTCTTTATCTTGGGATTGAACAAGCTCAAATCGGAAATCGTGCAGGTGATATTGGTCATGTTATGGACACCTATGTAAAACAGTTTGGCTACAATATGTCACTTGAGTTCTCAGGACATGGTCTGGGACCCACGATTCATGAACCCCCAATGATTCCTTTTGTGGGAAAACCGCATACAGGAGCACGTCTTAAAGAAGGCATGGTTATCACCATTGAACCTATCGTGAACGTTGGTTCACCCTATGCCACGTTGGATGACAATGGATGGACAGCACGAACAACAGACGGAAGTCTCAGTTGTCAATATGAGCATACCTTGGTAATCACCAAAGAAGGCCCAAGAATTTTAACCTTACAAAAATAGTGAAGAATGTGCGGTGTTGATGCCGCACATTCTTTTTTGTAACCGCAATTGACCATCTCATGCCACCACACCCAATCTCAATAAAGAATAGCGTAGAATGAGACTATTGTTTTATCGCAATGGAGGTTATTATGATACACAATCGAAAAATCGCTTTACGGTTTCGAATCGTAAGTTTTGGGTTCGTTTTACTTGGACTCTTGTTAAGTATGAAGGTCTTTGAAGGGCAATTACATCTTGCACAATTTATGTACTACACCATTCAAAGCAACTTCCTCGGGTTAGTTTTATTTGCACTGCTTATTTTTAAGACACAGCGAGAACGCAGACATTTTGGGGATGATGGGAGTGCGAGTTACTACCCACGATTTGAAATGGTCGTTGTTATTGATTTACTGCTCACGCTCATTGTTTATTGGGTGATGCTTGCACCACAATCCTTCTCAATGGACGCCAATACAAATCTGTTTACGCTAAGTAATCTCACCGTCCATCTGATTACACCCCTACTTTGTCTTGTTGATTATGTATTGTTCGCAGATTCTGGACATCTAAAGTATCGCGATGTATATGCGGTATTAATCTATCCACTTTGCTACGTCCTCTTTTCATCAGCAGCTGGTTTGCTTGGTTATGTTTATCGCATTTCAACTGCAGACGGGCTGCCGGTTCGTTTCCCCTACTTCTTTTTTGATTTTGATCGCATCGGAATGAAGTCTCTTGGATATATCGCAGCATTGGTTGGTTTCTTTCTTGTCATCAGTCATATCTTTTACATTATTGATCACCGCTTTAGAAAGCCAGTGCTTATTCCCCGACCACACACTTTGAATTCCGCATTCCAAAAGAAAAGTAAGAAATATTAGATAATGTGCAATGACACCGTCTGTCTCACATGATAGGATGGAGTTGTAAGGGAGATTATTTATAATGGATTTACTCACAATAAATGAAGAAAACTTCGCTGCTGTTTTAAAATGCGAAGTCAGTCCGGAGCAAGCGAAGTATGTAGCTCCCAATGTAAAAAGTCTTGCCGAGTGTTATCTTTACCGTAACGATGGGGTGATGCCTTTTGCACTAAGTGTTAACGGCACCATTGTTGGCTTTGCACTTTTAGATATTGATGATGAGGAACGCGATGTGACAATCTGGCGCATTATGATTGATCACAATCATCAAAATAAAGGCTACGGACGCCAAGCCATTGAAAAAATAAGTGCATGGGTCATCATCAACACGCCCTATCGGGATCTTTATATCGATTATGTACTTGGCAATGAGCAAGCGAAGCATCTCTATGAAAAAATGGGATTCCAACCCGTGCGTATTAATGAGCATGGAGAACAAGTGATGATGCGAACACTCGAAAAGAAAGGAGAAATCTTAAATTGATTTCTCCTTTTCTATTGCATCTAAAATCTCATCCATTGTCTTTGAACCAAAGACAATGTTTTTATTATCGATTAAAATTGCAGGTACACTCATTATTTTCTTGGACTTCATCCATGTTTGAAAGATGCCGGTATCAACCATTTGTGCTGACACCTTTGGATTGATTGATGCAATCCTTTGACAGCTCGCAACAACATCTGGACAAAAATGGCAAGTTAATGAAACAGCAATGTCAAGCGAAACCTCTGGAAGTGCTTGAATGCGGACGCGTTGACTCTCAGTGATTTCTTGCCCAGGCCCGCCAATGTTATAAATTCCCAACACTAAAGAATTTAACTCATGCCCACTGGGAATTCCTGCATATGAAATACCAGTACCCTGCAGTTGAATTCGTGGAACAAAATCTGTTTGGTTGTACGTGACTTCACCCCGTTCAAGATGGTCACTCAAGCTTACAAACTCGTCAACAAATGAGAGCATTTCTGAAGATTTTTCACTTTGGTCAAGAAACAAATCCAAGTGGACGGTTTCATGGAGCCTTGAAAATATTCCCGACAGTTGGTTGCGGATTGTTTCACTAAACCACATTCCCGTCTTTTCGAGTTTTGGTGCATCATTAACGCGTTCCTTAACAACACGTGGTTGCGAAACAATGTTGTGCTTCTGTTTGTACTCGGTGATGTATTTTTCAGCTTCGGTGGCAGCAATTGCACCATCTGAGACTGCAGTTACAATTTGGCGAAGATGCTTAACACGAATATCTCCGATGGCGTAAACCCCAGCAATATTCGTTTCCATGGCTTCGTTTGTAGGAATGTAGCCATCTTTTTCAATTTTTACTTTACCACTGAAGATGTCACTTGCTGGTTTGGTTCCTGCAAAAACAAACATTCCAAATCCTTCTTCAGCATCGAATGATGTCTCTTTTCCAGTCTGATTGTTTACAAATTCAGCATGGGTGAGCATTCCTTCTCCATTAACTAATTTTACTTCTGTATTGTAGGTTATCGCAATATCTTTATGAGCCTTTACACTATCTGCGGTTGCTTTCGCGGCTGTAAAATCTGGTTCGCGAATAATCATATGAACTTTTCGCGCAAATCGCGTTAAGAATACAGCCTCCTCAGCGGCAGCAAATCCGCCACCAATTACGAAGATATCCCGACCCGTAAAGAATTCGCCATCACATGTGGAGCAATAGGCAATGCCTTTTCCACGATAGTCTAATTCCCCAGGAAATCCAATTGTACGTGGTGATGCACCAGTCGCAATCATCACAGCATAGCCTTTAATAACACCACGGTCAGTCTCTATCACTTTAACCCCAGTATCTAAGGATACATCACTGACGGTTGCTGACTTGAATTCAACACCGAAGTCCTCTGCTTGTAAACGCATTTCCGTCATGAGTGCCTCGCCTTGAGTGTGACGCATCCCAGGATAATTTACGATATCTGTTGTGGTTGTAACTTGGCCACCCCAGCGATCTTTTTCAATAATGAGAACATGTTGACCCGATCGTGCGGCGTAAATTCCCGCACTCAAACCAGCAGGTCCACCCCCAAGAATGACGGCATCATAAATCAAGTCGGTGCTCATTAGATTTTCCCTACAAGATCCAAACTTGGTTCAATAGTATCTTCTCCCGGTTGCCAGTTTGCTGGGCATACTTTATCTCCATGTTCGGCAACAAATTGGGCAGCCTCAACTTTCCGTAAGAGCTCCTCTGCGTTGCGACCGATTCCCATATCGTGAATTTCATAGGCCTTAATTTTTCCTTCAGGAGAGATAACAAATGATCCGCGATATGCCTGACCTGCTGATTCATCCATCACCCCAAAGAAGCGTGCAAGTCCACCCGTTGGATCAGCAAGCATTGGATAACGAATCTTACCAATTGTATCTGTTGCATCTGCCCATGCTTTATGAACAAAGTGCGAATCACACGAAACAGAATATACCTCACAATTGTTATTCATGAATTCTCCGTAAAGGTCTTGAAGTGCTCCTAATTCGGTAGGACATACAAATGAAAAATCCGCAGGGTAGAAAACCACAACTGACCATTTTCCCAACATATCTGTGTTGGATACACTGATAAATTCCCCATTTTGATATGCGTCCACACGAAACTCTGGTAATACTGCATCGATTAAGTTCAACATATTGAATACCTCTTTTCTATCAAAATCTTAACACTCGCCACCCGATCAGTCAATAGTGATTATCACTATCACATAAGTCTCAACATTCTCATATTTTACACACTTCAAGTTTTATCTTTTGATATGATATCCACAGAAAAGGTGATGTCATGAAACGAAAAAAGCGAAACCAACACGATACAATCAAACAACTCCTTGCCCTTGCGGTATGTGTTGTTGCTTTCTTCATTGTTCTCTTTACCTATGAATCTCACAAAGAGCCCAGTTCTGAGACGCAATTCATCACATCAATTGCGGATGCAGCAATTGTCTCTGGAAAAGACTCAGAAATTCTTCCCAGCATTATTATTGCGCAAGCAATCCTTGAGTCAGAGTGGGGACGAAGTACTTTAAGCACTGATGCAAACAATTATTTTGGCATCAAAGGTTCCTACGAGGGTGCATCAGTCGAAGTTGCAACAACTGAATTTTATGATGATGTTGAACATGATATCTACGATGTATTTAAAGTCTATCCTTCAATTGAGGCCTCAATGCGCGATCATGCCCTACTTTTAACAACAGAAAATTACAGTTCAGTTCGTTCAGCAACCTCCTATACTGAAGCTGCCATTGCTCTACGAAACGCTGGCTACGCAACCGATCCCATGTACGCTGAAAAGCTAATTGATATTATTGAATCATACCGCCTCTTTATCTATGATACACAATGACGCATCATTTATTTGTGTGTTGATTATTTAGTTTGTAATGAAATGTATGTTTTATGTAATGAACAGCCTTTTGTTCATATTTCTTTATAATATTTATAGATTATACGTCTTAAAGACCTAGTTTAGTGGATATAAACGAGGGCTTTGTTATGATTAATAGGTAGGGTACGTGCATTTTAGTACCGAACTTTGAAATGGAGGACGTATTTTTATGAAGAAAAAGTTCACAATTGGAATCTTTTCACTCGCGCTTGTATTGGGTTCTGTAATGGTTCCACTTATGGCGGAAGAAGCTGACATCGATTCCTTACCGGTCAACGATGTACAGGAGAGCATCGATGAAATTACAGAGGAAGTAACAACTGAAACAGTTGTAGATACTCCCGAAGTTGTCGAAGAAGAAGCAGTGGATGCTGCAGTGGATATACAAACGATTGATGTACTTGACAACGAATCTATCAGTCCAGTCGTAGAAGCACCCGTTAAAACACCCCGTGCTACCACAATTGATGATTATGCTGGACTTGTCGCAGCACTTGCTAACGCACAAGGTGATGCAACACTTGTTATTAGCGGTGGGAGTCGAATTGTTTTAAACGATTCACTTAAAATCAATACTGCAAAAGTAACATCTCTTGAATTTGTTTCCAGTGATGGTACTGAAGTGGTGTTTATCAATGCAAAAGATAAAAAGCATTTGGAGACAACAGGGAATGGATCACTGAATCTAACCTTTACAAATGTTGTCTTAAGTGGAAATCGTGAAACGGGCTTAACAGGTGGTGGTATTGCAATCACATCATCAACAGGAAATCATATTATCAATGGTTTGGTAGTCCGTGAAAGTACTGCTAAAGGATGGGATGCTGGTATCTTGCAATATACTGCCCTTAATGGCGGGTCACTGAGTGTTGTGGACGCAACATTTACAGGCAATGTCATTCCCGATCGCAACAGTGCAAGTGCAGCTATTATTATGGTAGATCTTGCCAATGGCGCAAATGCTTCCTTTACAAACATTACAATGGATCGCAACGAAACTGTCAATCAAAATGGTGCAGCAATTGGATTCTATAATAAAGATGGCGTTGTCACTGTCGATGGTTTACATATATCCAATCACAAAGCCAGCAGCATGTCAGGTGGTATGAAGTATACAGGCTATACAACTTCAACACTAACACTAACAAACAGTAGTTTTAAAGATAACACTAATATTGAAGGAACGGCTGGTGCACTTAGCATCAAACAAACCGCACAATCCAATGTTTCAATTACAAACACAACCTTCACCAATAACTACGCACACCGTGGTGGTGGGGCAATCATGCTGAATGCTGATGGAAGTGCTACAACAACGACGCTTGATAATGTAACATTCGAAAACAACAAAGGGGGATTGATTGAATACAATCCCGAAACTGGCGAGCAAACAGGACTTCCAAGTTCTGGTGGTGCGCTCAACATTGTACAATCATCCGGTAGAACGACACTTGTCATCAAAAACTCACGTTTCTTGAATAATACAGCTGTAACCGGTGGCGCTATTGCACTTAGCAATAATAATGGCGGAATCACCGATCTTACACTGGAAGACAGCATCTTGAGCGGAAATATTTCTGATTATCATGGTGGTGCAATTGATTTCAGTTATGGAACTGGCGAAAACATCCCCGGCCTCTTTACAATTCGCAACACCGAGATTACAAACAACACAGTAACCGGACGTGATACCGGTCCTGGATACTACGAAGGTGGCTACGGTGGTGGTATCGCAATCACTGGCTACAAAGAGTATCCCGATGTTCTTGTATTGGATGGGGTAACATTCAACAATAACACTTCGCTATACCCTGTGGTTTGGAACCTTAATGCTGAAAGTTCAAGCCTGTTGCAAACTTCATATCGTAACAATGTGACCGACACGACATTCAGTCAGTCATCTCATGCATTCCTTGCAGGATACAATAACGCATTTAACGGCGATGATGTCTATATTGATTATGATGGTATTGCATATTTTGATTTGAATCCCGAGACAATTGCAGATTTAGATCTCGAAAATTATACAGAAATGTCACATTATAATTTATCGTTTAAAAATGAGTTAATTCTTGAACCCATAACACCAATCTCTGCAAATTATACATTCTTAGGTTGGTATAACGAAAGTGATGTACTGTGGGATTTCGCAACAACCAATCAAACAGAAACACATCAATATTTGCACGCAAAATGGGAACGCAAACCTGAACCTGTAGCTACATACAATGTTTCATTTGATTTAAATGGTGCAACATCTGCACAACCAGATGCACAAGCGTTAACAGCCGGAAGTACAGTTTCTCAACCGGTTCAACCAGTGCGTGATGGATTCACATTCCAAGGTTGGAGTACAACTCAAGATGGAAGTGTTGGCTTATGGAACTTCGCTACAGATACAACGCCTTCAAGTAACATGACACTCTTTGCGCAATGGAAACCTATTGCGACAACATCATACAATGTATCGTTCAACTTAAATGGTGGCGACGGTATTGCGCCAGCATCGCAAGTCATTGATGCAGGCGCATGGGTAAGTCAACCGTTCACAGTATCCCGTAATGGGTACACGTTTATCGGATGGAGCCAAAACGCTCAGCCAGGAAGTCCTCTTTGGGATTTCAAAACAATGACCGTAAGTTCTGACATGGTACTCTATGCACAGTGGCAACCTGTCACACCAACACAACCAACGACACCCGAAAAACTTCCAAGTACAGGATATTCAAATGGACTTCCAATATTCGGATTACTGACAATTGCAACAGGACTTAGTGTTCTTGCATTGAAACGTCGTAAAAACAATTAACCAGGCATGGCCTGGTTTTTCTTTTGGCAAGAAAAAAAGAACTCCCAAGGGAGTTCTAAGATTCAAAAACAAATTGATTCTCATAGAGTTCAGCATAATGTTGTTTTGCTGCTAAAAGTTCGTCATGCGTACCTTCTTCTATGATACGACCATGTTGTAAGACAACAATCTTATCTGCTTCAAGGATCGTTTTCAGACGGTGAGCAATTACAAAGCTTGTTCTACCTTTTGTAACTTCATCCATCGCTTTTTGGATTTGATGTTCAGTTACCGTATCAACATTGCTTGTTGCCTCATCGAGAATGAGTAAATCTGGATCGACAATCATTGTACGAGCAATACTAATCAATTGTTTTTGACCAACACTCATACGACTGTTGCTTTCGCTGACGATTGTTTCGTAACCATCTTCAAGCGTCATAATAAATTCATGAATATGAGCGCGTTTTGCAGCAGACTCTACAGCCTCCTGGCTTGCCTCAGGATATCCAAAGGCTATATTCTCACGAATCGTTCCTGTAAACAGAACAGAATCCTGAAGGACAATCCCAACATTTTTACGCAAACTCGGCAATGATATATTGCGAATATCGCGGCCATCAAATGAGATAACCCCTTTCTCGACATCGTAAAAGCGATTGAGAAGATTCATGATCGTAGTTTTACCAGAACCCGTATGGCCTACCAACGCAACCATTTGCCCTCGTGCAGCGGATATGTTGATGTTTTGTAGTACAGGTTCACCAGCGTCGTATTCGAAGCTTACATTGTCAAGAACAACCGTTCCCTCAATGCCATCAATCGTCACAACATCAGGACGGTCCACTTCATCCGTTTCCTTCAGAATTTCAAGAATTCGGTTAGCACCCGTTACGGCCAATTGGATTTGCGTGAATTGTGATGCGAGTTGCGATAGTGGTTGGTAAATCATTCGAACATATTGTGTATAGAGAAACAGTGTTCCCGCCGCATCCGAAATTGGCAAGCGTCCTTCCAATGTCATCCACGCACAGTAGAAGATAACAATCCCAGTTGTAATCATGGACAACCCTTGCAATGTTGGAAACAGAATATTGGAATAGAGTTGACCTTTAAATGTTGCTTGGTACAAGTTCTCATTGTATTCAACAAACTCTTTTTTGGTCTCTTCTTGAAGTCCGTTGGCGATAATAAGTTTTTGGCCAGAAAAACGCTCGTCGGCAAATCCATTTAGTTCCCCAACACGTTTTTGTTGGATTGTGACATATTTCTTTGCTTTAAGAATAATCTTCACAGCAACAAACACAATAATTGGCGATGTTGATAACACAACCAAAGAGAGTTCCAAACCATTCATCATCATTAAGACGAGTGTTGTCCCCAACATAACAATGTTGGACATAATCTCATGAATCGATTGGTTGAGTGTATTTGATATATTGTCGAGATCACTGGTGAATCGAGCGAGTATATCCCCATCATTAGACTTATCAAAGAACCGAATTGGTAACCTTTCAAGTTTCGCAAAGAGGTCTTTACGCATTTCATGTGTTGCATCTCCAGCAATTTGCGACATAAAAATATTTTGGACGACGCCAAATAACCATGATAAGATTGCAAACAAACCCAGTGTGAGTACGGTTGTCTCAAAAGCAGATTTGTCAGCAAATCCCATGATGAAGGCACCCAACTCATTAATACCGTCACTGATGATATCAGGCATGCGAACAACAAAATATGTGCTAACGAAAACTCCGATGAGGACCAAGAGTAATTTAAACTTAAACTTTTTAAGATAGTTCCAGAAATATTGGATTGAATTATTCATAGTGCCTCCTCCTATAACGCTTCCGTTAGAAATGTGTCATCTAACATGGCGCGTCCTTTTTGTGTTTCATAGATTTCTTGATAGACCGGTGAAGTCTCTAACAATTCGCGGTGTGTACCTTGTTGCACAAGGCGGCCTTCGTCAAGCACAAGAATTTTATCAGCATGAACAACTGAAGATATTTTTTGTGAGACAATAACTTTTGTCGTTTGACCCATTTCTGCTTTGAGTGCATCTTTTACATTTTTTTCTGACTTAGCATCCAAAGCACTTGTACTGTCGTCAAGAATAAGAATATTCGGATTTCCTACAATACCGCGCGCGATTGAGATGCGTTGTTTTTGACCCCCAGAGAAGTTTGCCCCACGTTGGAACACTTCGGCATCAAATCCATCTTTTTCGTGTTCAATAAACTCCATTGCTTGAGCAATCGCAGCAGCATGTTTCATTTCTTCCAGTGTTGCATCTTTCTTACCTTGGCGAATGTTGTCAGCAATGGTTCCTGAAAAGAGCGTCGGACGTTGTAAAACGAGTGATACATTTTTACGCAGTTCATCCTCACTAATCGTTTTGAGATCATGATTATCAACGGTTACAATACCTGTTGATGGATCATAAATACGTGCAATCAATTGCACAAGTGTCGATTTTCCAGACCCTGTCGCCCCAACAATCCCCAGTGTTTCACCATGGTTGATTTCAAAGTTAATGTCTTCAAGTGTTGGGTGATCCAATTCATCATAGGTAAACGATACATTTTCAAATTTAATGCTTCCCGATGTAAGCTTGGTGTCATTAACCTCATATGTCATATCAACCTCAGTATCGAGGACTTCTTGAATACGTTTTAATGATACAAACGCACGTGAAGAGAAACTTACCATCATCCCACCGATCATCAACGACATCATAATCATAACAATATAGTTGATAAACTTAATTGCGTTTCCTAAAACAGCCGGTGTCAAATTGGTCATGTTACCAATAAACATCATAATAACCGCAGATCCCCCATCCATAATAAGGAAGAAGGAAGGCATAAGAATACTAAATACAAATCCAACACCAATAATTTCTTTTGTTAGACGTTTGCTCTCTCCCGTAAACTTTTCAATTTCACTATCTTCTTGAACAAAGGACTTCACAACGCGCATTCCGGTAAAATTCTCTTTAGCGATGGCGTTAATTTTTTCAATTAATTGTTGCATGCGTCCAAATTTTGGTCCCATAATTCCAAATGATACCATGACCATAAAGATAACCAAGAACATAATTACCAATACAATCCACCATAATTCTGGCATCGCCATCATGGCAAGTATGAGACTCCCCACAAACATAACCGGAATTCGTGTCAGTGATTGCAGAATAATCATGACTAAGCTTTGCGCTTGTTGTGAGTCATTGACCAATCTTACGACAAGGTTACTTGCAGAGAATTTCTCAATATTGCTGTAAGAAAACTCCTGCACTTTATCAAAAACATCATTACGGATATCAGAACCCGTACGCTGTGCCATTCGCGCAGCAATGATTGTATTAATGATCCCCGCGGCAAATCCTGCAACAGCGAGCCCAATCATGATGAGGCCTTGTGTTGTTATTTGGTCTGTATCATTGGCAACAATTGCTTGAATGATATCAGACATAATTGTCGGTTGAATCAGCTGGCTTGTAACAGAGATTCCGACAAGTATAAAGGAAAAAACAATTGACCATTTATACTTTTTTAGATACTTCATAATTAATTTCATAGGTAGCCCCTTTCGCGGAATCGCACCCCATACGACATCCTCTTTTTTGCATCTAGGGTCTATTATACAGAAGTTATTTTTTATTGTGAAGTTTGATGCTAAGATGCAATATATTCCCGCTAAGTTGCAACTTTCTTTTGATTGAAAATGACACCCTATTGGGTGTCAAGAATGTTCATGTTAAGTTGGGTTAATTCAAGGAGTGATTCAACATCGATAACATCCGCAATCGTTATCAATCCTCGCTTTAAGGGCGCACTTACCATGCGTCTTGCGATAAGTGTAGCAACATCACCTGTAAATTGTGCTTCATCCGAACCAACGACACTTATTTCATGGTGCCCACCTTGGATGCTGACTGCAAAGAGGTCCGATCCGACAACGGGACGCTTCATAGCACCTTGAATCAGATTGCGCATCCACGTGGTTGTGGCAATGCGTATGAGTCCTGTTGTGCTAAGGGCATGAACAACCCAGGTTGCAAATCCCATATCAAACCCAAGTTTGGTTTTGATATTCTTATCAGCGAACTCACGTTGGAGCATAAACTGATCTGCAAAATTAAAGTTGTAGGACTTGTATTTGCTGTTCGCAATTACAACCCGACCTCCTTCTTTAAATGGCGTTAAGCGTTGATCTTGCCATTGATATTCTGTTACGAGGTTATCAATTGTCCATGTGATTGCCGCATCGCCATGTTTATCTCCCAACCCAAGAATGATGTGAACATCAATATCCTTTACTTCAGGATACATACCAATAAAGTGATGGGTCAACAAATTGGTAAGGCCTGGTGCAAGTCCCACTCCAAAAATATACGTCCCTTTTTGTGATAGGGGTAATTGTGCAACTCTTTCGATGTACGTACTATTTGCAGTTACGTCCATATAATTAAGACCATGGTTATCACAATATTCTATCAACTGGGTATCCTCTTGATCAATACATACAATCATATGGGCCACATCTTCAAGAAGTGCTTCATCTAAAGGTTGGTTTATATCCATAACGCGTACTTCTGCTTCAAGTCGTTGTTGATTGAGGAAGTCATGAATTCTCGCTTCATTTCTACCCACCAATATGATTTTTTCACCCCTAAGGGCATTACTAATATGACGCCCAACATGTCCATGGCCGCCAACAATCATAATCTTATCTCGTTTCATACATTCCCTCTTTTAACGGTATTGCGTATCAATATCATGCAAAGCGTCCAATAGAACATCAAGTCCTTTTTCAAAACCCGCCTGCTCTGTTTCACTCAATGATTCTCGCAGTTTCTGTTGTAAATCATGGTGAATTTGCAAGTGACACTCATAGTAATGATTCCCCAATTCTGTGAGTGTGAGCACTTTACTGCGCTTGTCTTTTTCAGATGGTGATTGCATAATCAAATCGCTTTTCGTAAGCGTTTTAACAACTTGTGATACTGCTCCTTTACTAATAGATAACACGTTCCCAATCTCTTGAGCCGTTATCTGTTTGGCATCTCCTATTGTCTGAATAATATGCAACTCACTTGGTGTAATTGAACCATAACCCGGCACATGAATTCGTGTCCGTTCTTGTTCTCGCAATTTAAGGATTACACTCCCAATTCTATCATTTAACGTTTTCATAAATTTAGTTTAGCAACTATACTATTTTATTTCAAGGACTTCGCTCTCGAAATATATTATAATAAGTCTAGCGAGGTAACACTATGCGACACATTGCACTTTTAAGAGGTATTAATGTTGGCGGTAAAAATAAGGTTCCCATGGATTTCTTAAAATCCTTGTGTGAATCCCTGGGTTATACACAGATTAAAACCTATATTAATTCTGGGAATATAATTTTTGATACCGATGATTCCGATGCTAGCAAGAGAATTCATGATGGTATTTTACAGGAACTCAACTTAGATATAATTGTACATGTAATTTCTGCATCCCAATTGGCTGCAGTACATGCATTGCTTGAAGATCACTGGGTAACTGATAAAACTGTACTCACAGATGTCATGTTTGTTATAGACCCCA